>PFKD01000448.1 GCA_002784125.1 Flexibacter sp. CG_4_10_14_3_um_filter_32_15 | reverse complement strand
CAGAGTAAATTCAATTTACAAAGTTAAAAACTAGCTTGATTTGCTTTAAACGAGTACAATTTTTTTTCGTGCGTTTGCCCTATTGATTTTATTTGTTTTATTCTAAAATAGATTTTATATTCGAATTTGGATAAGATAAAGAAATAGAAATAATGCAATTTTTCAAAATGAAAATAGACTTTTCCAAAATGAAAAAATACACAGAAGATGAAAATACCTTTAAAGTATAAAAAGTGTGTTTAGGGCTTAAAAAAGGTAATTTGAAATTATTTTTTACAAAAAAATGCAACTGGCAAGTAGATTGATATATGTTTTATGTACTTCTAACAAAAGGTTAGAAAATAAGACTTTCGCTTCACAAAGGTTCTGATTAATAACTTATCATTATTAGATTAGTAATAATTATTTAAAACTTTTAACAGAAACTTTACTTTTTGAAGCAACAGACAAAGAAAATTAATAGAAGAATAACAAGACGTTTGTAATAGAAAAATCTATCAATTTTTTAGCAGCAACTTATCTTTTAAGTTATTCGGCTAGATTTTCTAATAGTTAAGTAGTAAAGTAAGTAAGTGGACAGAAAAAACTCCTTTCAATCGGAAGGAGTTTTTTTATTCGAATTTGTTTCTTGTCTTGAGGAAATGTAATAATTTGATTTATTTTACTGGTCTAAATTTTCAAGTTCTTTCAATTCTTCTTTTAGCTCATTTACATAATTTCCATATAAATTTTTGATATACCATTTTATAAAAAAATAATAAGCTGGAATACTAATTAAGACAATTACTCCAATCCCTAACATTTTTATAAGTGTAATATCAAGTGTTACATTTTTCCAAAATAATGGCAAAGCAGCAGCAAAAAGACCTAAAACAAGTGAACCATATAAATATACTTTTAAGTATAAATTAAGGGTTTGGATAAGTTTTTCTAAGGTTTGTTTGAGGTTTTCCTGTAAATTTATTTTTCTAATTTGGCTGTATTTGAAAGCATACCAGACCAATGAAAGAATCATCACACCTCCCAAATAAGGCACAATAAAGGGCGAATAAAACCATTGTTTATTTACCATAAGAAAGATGCTCAAGAGAAGTGTCAGACCTCCCTCAATCAAAATGCTACGTTTGATTTTGGAAATAGTGTCAGTCGCTTTTCCTTGCAAAAGTTTGCGAATTTGTTCGTTTTCAAGAATAGGTTCAGGCTGTGTTTGAAGAGCCTGCCAGGTAGATTTCAGATTGTCTATATCCATTTTTGATGCTGCTTATATTACATTTTTTTCTAAGAGAAATAGTTTTTGTTGTTAAATTTTGATTTCCTATTGAGGTAATTTTTCCAATGTTTCTTTGAGTTTCTTTTTTATACGATTAATTTTTACGCCCACATTTGTTTTGGTAATTCCGATTATTTCAGCAATTTCATCATAACTTTTTTCTTCCAAATAGAGCATAATAATTCCCTTTTCTACCTTTGAGAGTTTTTGAATAGCTAATTGAAGGTTTTTTAGCTGTTCTTCTTTTTCAGTATCAGGAGGCGTATCTGGAAATTGAAGGGTAGAATCTGAAATTGAAAACTCAGAAGGCTTGCGTTTGGTTTTACGAAGACGAGCAATAGCTGTATTGAGTGCGATGCGATACATCCACGTAGAAATTTTGGAATCGCCTCTAAATTTAGGATATGATTTCCAAAGCTGAAACAACACTTCTTGAAACAAATCCTGTCTGTCTTCTTCAGAATCGCAATACATGCGACATACTTTATGTATGATGCCTTGATGTTTCTGAATAAATGCGACAAAATCTTTTTCCAAAATAAATAAGAGAAGGTTTGATGTCTGTACTAAACTACGAAAGAGCAATAAATAAAATAGTTAGTGTAATTTGAGCCTTGAAAATTACAAGTTTATACTATCAATCTATGAAAAAATTATAAAAAATAAAGACTTTTATAAACTTTCAATTTTTTTTGAAAGAAGTGAAACTTCTATTTCTTATCTTCGTTTGGATAAATAAAAACAGGTTCAAAATTTACTCAAAAACTGATTTCAACTATGATTTCTCCCTATAAAAAACCTTTATTGCGTACTGATTTAGCCATTCAAATTATTTTCTTGGTTATTCTTTTTGGTGGTTATGGAATCTCATTTTTAGCTCATCAAATTACTTCTTTAGAAAGTTTTGCCTTTTCTTTTCTTTTTCCTATTTTGGTGTTAGGAATTTTAGGTTGTATAAATCCTGTACTAAATATTTTGCATTTGATTTTGGGAGATTATTCTGATGAAGTTCATAAACTGCGTAAAAACTATACTTTTGCTATTTTGGGCTATGTAGCTGTTGGTATAATAGGCTTTTTTCTGATTCAAACAACTCTATTTTCATTTTTGAGAAATTTAGGTGTTATTTATCTCTATGGAATTAGTCATCTTTTTGCGATTGGTTATGTGTATATTACTATTTTGGAAAACAAAACACAAAAGATTGTTGAGAGGAGGTTGTATTATTAATTTTGTATTTCTAATTAATTGATAATTAGAAGGTTATAGCTGGAACTCTAAGTGATTTGTCCTAAAATCGTATTACAAAATAAGTTGATTTGCGTGGCTTTTTACAGTTTCCTTCGAAATTTCTTTTTCTTGTTTTATCCTCAAAAGAACTTTAGAATTTAATTGATGGATTACATAATTTTCAATAATCTGTTCGGATTCTGGATTTGATTCTCCATTAAAAATAATTCCTTTTAGTTTGATATTTCTCTTTTTGATAGCTTCTAGGCTCAAAATAGAATGATTTATACTGCCCAAATAAAGATTACAAACCAAAATTAAAGGCAAGTTTAATTTTTCGATTAAATCGATTACATAATCAGTTTTTCCATTTTGCCCATCATTAATTGGAACAAATAATCCTCCTGCACCTTCTACAATCAAATTTTTGTATTTACTTGCTTTTGGTAATTCAAAATCAGAAAGGTTGATTTTTATATTATCAATTTTTGCAGCAGCGTGAGGCGACATAGGCGCAGTAAGACAAAAACGCTCTTCCAAAAAAAGGCTTTCCGTATTAGAAACCAATTCTTTTACTTGGTCGGTATCTTTTGGCAAACCTGCTTGAATCGGTTTCCAATAATGCGCCTTTAGAGCTTCTACCAAAATAGAACTAATAAACGTTTTTCCACTATCTGTTCCGATAGCAGAAATAAAATATTGATGCTGCATAAAATTTTTGAAATAAAATAAAACCCACAATTTTAGGGTGCATCTCAAAATGTCGCATGACAAAAAATAAAAACAGGGTTAAAACTCTGTTCAATTAAAAACTACTCTGAATTATAAATTGGACAGGGTTTTAACCCTGTCTATGTATGTTAAAGTAGCCAAAAAATTGAAAAAATGACAATTTGAGATGCACCCTAATTTTAGTTGTGGGTAGAATTAAAATGTTATTCCCTATTTCCTAATCTCCAATATCCTTGTCTTTATTCCTCCTCATCATTACCCTCATCAAAAATATTCCGAATATAAAGAGATGCCTTAACTGTTCCTTCATCAGCATTGTATTCCATTACAAAACCAAGTTTCTCACAAATCTTTCTCATGGCTCTATTTTCTGACAAAATATCTGCTGTCAGTAATTCTATGCCTTCACTACGACAAACTTCTACGGCTCTTTTCAAAATTTCAAAGCCTAATCCTTCGCCTTGATAACCATCTACGACAGTCATTCCAAACTCAGCCTCTTTTGTACCGTGAACTTTAATTATTCGTATTGCGCCTATGATTTCGTTGCGTGTTCCTTGTTCTTTTTCCTTTTCTATAATGAGGGTTATTTGTCTGTCATAATCAGCAAAACAAATTCTTGAAAGGCGTTCATGTGAGGTTCTTTGGTCAAGACTGACAGCATGAAAAAATCTAAAATAAACACTTTGAGGAGAAAGATTTTTATGAAATTCTGCCATTGAAGGCTCGTCTTCTGGACGGATAGGACGAATCAAAACTTCTTGTTTGCTCTTCGGTAAAATCCATTTTCCTTCATATTCAGAAGGATATGGACGGATTGCCAAACGAATTAATTCATCATCTTTTATGTCCTCAGATTGCAAAATCATGACAGCGTCAAGAATAGAAATACCATCTGTACGAGAAACTGAAATCGGATTGAGATAAATTTCTTTTATAAATGGTTGTTCGATAATCAACTGACTAAAACGCACCATAGACTGCTCCAAAAGCATTAAAGTAGGCTCATGTAAATCGTCGGTATGGACTAAATTTTTATAAATCGTCGTTTGTTCGATGGCTCTTCGTGCTAAAGTTGCATTCAGAGGAGGCAATGCGACGGCTCTATCTTGGTAATATTGTAATGATTTTCCACCATTTCCAAAGAAAATAATAGAACCAAATTGCACATCTACTCTACTTCCCATCAACATTTCGATAGAATCGTTTGTATTCATTTCTTGGACAGTTACTCCCAAAAATTCATCAGGACTTACACGTTCTTCTATATTTTTCTTAATTTCTTGATAGGCTTTTCTTAGAGCTTGTTCGTCTTTCAAAAACAAACGCACTCCACCTACTTCGCTTTTATTGATAATTGACTTTGAATGCACTTTCAAAACTACTGGTTTAGCAATTTTTTCGGCTTGTTCCCATGCTTCATCTTCTGATAGAGCCAAGCGAGTTTTGACGATAGGCAGATTATAAGCAGCCAAAATTAGTTTTGCTTCCCATTCAGTCAAGATGGTACGTTTTTCTTTTCTTGCTTTTGCTATAATTTCGGCAACTTTTTTTCTGTTGGGTGGATTCTTTTTCATCGAATCCGAAATACGAGGCGTTTGATAAATACCTTTTAAGTTATAAGCATATTTCCACAAATAATTGAAAATATGAGCTGCTGCATCTGGGTATTGAAAATTAGGAACACCAGCTTTTGAAAGCAATTTTCTACCTTCTTTTGTCGTATCTCCTCCCATCCAACTTACTAACAAAGGTTTTTTCTTCAAAGAAGCAAAACGTAATAAATTTTTAGCTGTTTCGGTAGATTTACTAACTGCCTGAGGTGCAAGAATTACTAGAAGTCCATCTATATTTTTGTCTTCTAATAAAATTTCAGTTGCTTTTTCATACAATTCAGGTGTCGCAAATTGATGCAAATCTAGTGGGTTTTCATACTCCCAGCTTTTGGGTAGAAATTCAGATAATTTTTCAATGGTAGTTTCAGAAAGGGTTGCTAACTGCCCTCCACCTTTCATAAGCATAGTCGTTGCGAGTTGTGCAGGAGCATTGGCATTGGTCAGAATTGCTAAGTTTTTTCCTTTCGGACGAGGCTGTTTAGAAATTACTTCTACCATAAAAAATACTTCTGCCATGGTATCAACACGAAGCATTCCCGAACGACGAAAAGCAGCATTAAAAATCAAATCTTCATCCACCTCAAAACGAATAGGAGAAACTGCTTGTTTGGAAGTATCGTTTTCTAATTGTTGTCTTTTTCCTGTTTTGAGTACGACAATGGGTTTTGAATACGAAACTTCTTTGGCTGCCGACAAGAAAGAACGGGCATAATTGATGGTTTCCATATACAAAACAATCGCTTTGGTTCGGGTATCGTCGCCTAGATAATGAATTACATCTCCCCAGCTTATATCAATCATTCCACCAATCGAAACGAAAGCACTAAAACCTACATTTTGGCTATTTCCCCAGTCCAAAACACCTTCTCCCATTGCACCACTTTGAGAAACGAAACCGATACTTCCTTCTTTTGGTCTTTGATTAGAAAAGGTAGCAAAAAGATTCAAATGAGGACGTATAAAACCAATAGAATTTGTACCAATGACACGAACATCTGACCTTCTAGCTTCTAATAAGATTTCAGCTTCGAATTCTTCTCCTTTTTCGCCAGTTTCTCTAAAGCCTGTTGAGAGAATAAGCGCATTTTTTACGTTCGCTTCTCCACATTCTCGTATAATATCGGCTACTGTTTTGGCTGGCGTAATGATAATGACAAGGTCAATAAACTCATCTATATCTTCAATTTTTTTGTAGCAAACCGAACCATTGATTTCGTCGTATTTTGGATTGACAGGAAATACTTCTCCTTTATAATCTAATAAAGTGAGGTTTTCGAATAATCGTTTTCCTAAAGAACCTTCTCTTTTACTTGCTCCCACAACAGCGATGGTTTTGGGATGAAAAAGAGCCTCCATATTACTTTTATCGTAAGAAGGATGAAAATGTTGTGCCGAAACGCCTTCGCCCCAAGAGCGAATGCCTTCCAAAACTTTTTCTAAAATACGTTGAAAAGAATGCTGCATAACAGTTTGGATTCCGATAGCTAATTGATTAGCTAGGTAATTATAATTTCTTTTGAAAGGTAGAGAGGAGTCTGCTTTTTCAAAACTATCAGCATCAAAATGATTTAATTTCTTTTGGGGTTTAGATAATTTTGAAGATTTAGATCGTTTGAATTCTCTTTCCTTTGATTCTTTGTTACTCAAATATACAACAGGCATCTGTAAAAAATGTAATGTGACAGATAAAAATTAATGAAAATTGTTGTGTGTGAGTGTTTTGTGTATTTTTGTGAGCCTACAAGAAATTAAACTTGTTAGCTGCTACTATTTTTTTGTTGTGTGGTTTCTAATTTCAATAAATTAAATAAAAAATAGATTTATAGCGATATAAAAGTGAAAATTTATTAAAAAATGACCTTTAGTCATATTAATTATTTTTTTAGAGTTAAATCAATAGAACCTTACACTTATTTTCTATCTGCAAATAGAGTTGGTTTTAAATTTTTTTTCACTAAAATTATATTTTTTTGAATTTTTTGATAGTATTTGTAGCTTATACAGATAGAAACGTTATTTTTGCAAATAAGTTTTGTTTACCGTAGAAAAAACGTGTAAATTAATTGTTAATAAATTACTACCAAAAAAAATGACTATAATTCAGAAAACAAACGAAGAGTCGATTGTGCTTGCCATAATGGAACTTGCTGCACAGATGCTCAAGAAAGGTTCTAGCCTTACCAATATGATAGGATTGACGACTCAACAGTGGATGGTTCTTTTATATATACAAGGCGATACAAATATTCCTTATGCAGAAGAACGCCTTCAAGAGGGGGGGATTTTGGCTTCTGACATCGCAGAGGCATTGAATGTTTCTCGTCCTAATATTACTAATTTGCTGCAAGTTTTGGCAGATAAAGGATTAATTACACAAGATAAAGACCCAAAAGACAAGCGTAGAAAAGTATTAGTCTTGACAAGAAAAGGGAGAGATGCCATCGCTAAAGTAGCTCCTTTGAGAGAAAACGCCAACAGAAGATTATTATATGATTTTAGTGAGGAAGAAAAAGAAGATTTACTCGCAAAGCTCATGCATTGCCTTGACCGTCTGCACGGAAGGGTATAAAAACAAGTTATTTTAGTAGGTAAAAGATTTATTTGTGCGTAAATTAAAACAGCTTTCTCTTTCGTAGTGTTACAAATAGCTATTGGTATAGTTATAGTTTATAAAATGATATATTTGTTCTATAAACTAATTTTAAGAATCTCATTTTTATTGATAAATTACTAATGAAAAAGCTATTTTATGTATCTGTCTTGGTAGGAATTTTACAAATGATTGTAGGTACAGTCATGGCACAAAATTTTTCGAAAGAATATTGGCACAAAGGCGAAGTCTATTTATTTACAGAAGAAAGTATTAAAGGAAGTATTAGATATGATTTAGACCAGAATAATATTACTATCCGAACGCCTGATAATAAATTGCGTTCTTATAATGCTTCTCAAGTCGAACAGTTTTGGATTGAAGATGAATTACAAAAGCGAGTTCGTTATTTTTATGCGCTTCCACAGGTTACAAAAGACGATTACCGTGTTCTTTATTTCTTTGAATTATTGACAGAGGGAAAAATCACGCTTCTTTGCAGAGAAAATTTTGTAGTCAAACAAGCAGGTTATTACTCGCCTTATATGTGGGGAGGTTGGACAAATGGAGGAAGCTATGTTGTACAAGAAGACGATTATTTTTTATTGAATAATGAAGGAAATGTCGTTGATGTAGAAGAAGACCGAGAAGCAATTATGAATCTTTTTGGAAAGAAAAAAGAGGTAATGGAACTCTATTTAATAGATCATGATAACAAATTACGTAGTAGAGAAGATTTATTGAAACTAATTCGTTATTACAATGAAGTCTATAAATAACTTCAGGGCATGTTCATAAAAAACTATGTGTGTTCGTTTCCTCAGAAACGAATTTTTACGCTTCCTCAGAAGCGTTTCGTTCAGTTCTGAGGAACTGAACGCACGATTTCAAGCAGTTTGTATTTTTATGAACATGCCCTGTAAATAACTTAGATTCAACTGATAAATGCAATTTTTTTAAGATATTCTACATTTTGATAAGTTAATTTCTAAGATAAAAAACGATCTAAAAAAACCTTAACCAACAGAATGGTTAAGGTTTTTGGTTATCTGACAATTTTTGTGATAATTTTATTTTTGGTAACACCTAATTTTAACTTGGTCTGTACCGAAGGTCTGACCAAGTT
>PFKD01000173.1 GCA_002784125.1 Flexibacter sp. CG_4_10_14_3_um_filter_32_15 | reverse complement strand
TAACTATCAGAGTAAATTCAATTTGCAAAGTTAAAAACTAGCTTGATTTGCTTTAAACGAGTACATTTTTTTTTCGTGCGTTTACCCTAGTACAGACCAAATCAAAATAGAAGTTGCAACCAAATTCATAAAAAACCATTTTTATGATAAACACAGGACAGGAAAATACAATTTTTTTACAAATTTAATTCATTTATCACTAAACACTAAGAATTAATCACTATTTTATGCTTTCTTTTTATTTTTCAGATTTTGCCTTCGAAGCTGGTGTCGATGAAGTTGGACGTGGTTGTTTGGCTGGAAGTGTAGTTGCTGCTGCTGTTATTTTTCCGAAAGATTACAAAAATCCATTTCTAAATGATTCGAAAAAATTATCTAAAAAAGATAGGCAAGAATTAGATATCGAAATACGAGAAAATGCACTATCTTTTGCTATTGCAGAGGCAAGTCCTGCCGAAATTGATAAAATTAATATTTTGAATGCTTCTTTTTTGGCAATGCAACGAGCCATTATTCAATTAAACCCAGTTCCCGAATTTTTGATTATTGATGGGAATAGATTCAAAACTGACCTCAAAATTCCTTATGAATGTATCATAAAAGGCGATTCGAAATATTTATCTATTGCAGCAGCTTCTATTTTAGCCAAAAACTATAGAGATGATTTTATGATAAAACTAGCCGAAAAATATCCTTATTATGGTTGGGAAACAAATGTGGGTTATCCTACCAAAAAGCATAAATTAGGAATTGCAGAACACGGACTTACAAAATATCATAGAAAAACATTTAACAGCAGCCTTCAAACCAATTTAGAATTCTGAATTTAAAAGGTAGAATAGTAGTTAATCGCATCTAATTTAGAGGTTTTTTGATTTTAAGCTGCGTAATATTGCTTTTTGGTATATCAAAATTTCAATATTACACAGCTACGCAGCTTTTGATAGAAGAGAAACTATTTTTCTACCAATATTACGCTACTCTGTAGCTAAAATTCATTGAACTAAATGCAAAAAACCTTATTTTTTGGTGCGATTAAACTAGTAGAATAGTAAATTTAGAAAATTCAATTTCATTTTTATTTAATTAGCTTTGCTAAATTTTAGTGGGCGCATCTCAAAATGTCGTTTTTAGTAGGGAAAAGGCTTGCCATTTCCTAAACTAGCATTTTGAATTGGAAAAAACTATATGGTAGGAAAAGGCAAGCCATTTCCCTACAACTATAAAATTAATAAAACGACATCTTGAGATGCACCCATTTCAGTTCTAAAATCGTAGAATAGATAAATAAGTAGCGAAGCCAAATACAAAAGCTCATTTATTTTCGAAATGTAAATAAATGAGCTTTATAAATTCTCTCATCATTTTTATTGCTCAATCTCTATCTTCCATTTTCCTATTCCTATTTCACAGGAATAGAGGGTGTAGTCGGATAGAGTCCTCTAAAACGAGCCATAAATTCATCTACGTCAGCTTGTTCAGCCAAATCAAATTTGTCCTTTGATTTTGGGTCTGTGATTATAGTATTGTATTCTTCACTAGAAGAAAGCGTTTTGAGAGTTCGTCCATCAAATTGGAAATAATACCATTTATCTGGGTCAAGCTCAAAGTAAAGAGTAAATTCATCTCTACTTCCTGTCTGTGGTATTTCAAGATAACCTGTTGTTTTGACATCAATTTCTTCTTTCAAGATTGCAGCCAAACCAATATCCCCTACACTATAAAAAGTTTGTTCATCAGGCGACCAGTTCATCATTACATCCGAAAGAACAATCGTTTTGCTGATTACATCTGCGATTCCATAGTCATTTGGCGCAAATCGTTTTTGGAAGTTTTGAGCTTCTTTAGCCCCAGTTTGTCCTGCAATTTTGAGAAGTGTATTTTTTGATTTGTTTACAGTAGGGGCAAGTTTTAATCGCTCTCGGTTTTCTTCTACAAAGGCATTCAAATCATCTCTCATAAATGAAAAAGCATCTCCTTTTGCTTCTACATTGATACTAACCATTGCATCAACAGTATATTGTTTGTTTTGAAAATTTGCTTTTCCTACACCAGATACATCTACTTGCGCTCTTTGATTACTATTGAATAATGTTAGTTTTCCATCAAACTCAGCCGTTCCTAGTGTTTTACTTGCTTTAAACGAGTTACCATCTGCAATTTCGGAAGTATTGGCTCTTTCTTCTGAAAGAATTAGGATAGATTTTTCTTCAGGTTTTACTTGTACCTGTCCTTCTCCCAATAATATTGGTTCTGAACTCTTTGGAATATTCTCCTCCATAACAGGTACAAATAATCCACTTTCACTCAAATAAATTCCTGTAAAAGCTGGTTGCCCTCCAATTTTTTGATCTTCAATCAACTCTGAAGAACCTGCTGCTGCCATTTTCTTTGCTTGTTTAGAATTCTTATCTACATAAGCAGCACTCACTAAAGGAAACCAACCTGTTTGAGCCTCACCATCAATAACAAGTCTTGCTTGTCCATTAAACTCTAATTCTGAAAGCCATGCTTTTAGAGTTACTTCTCCTCTAAACTGCTTACCTTCTGAATAAATAAAATCAGTATCATCAATTACATCATCTTTTTCTTCAATCGTTGTTACTGAAATTGTTCCTTCTGTATCAATTAATTTTTCAGCAACAGATGTTTTACGCAAACTATCAGGTAAATCTTCTTCTTTTATGAGTTGTTTACCATAATTATTCAATCGTAGATATTGAATTTTATCTGTTCCGTTGTCGTAGTTTAGGACGGCTTCACCTTGGTACTCATTTCTAGAAAGAATATCTACATTAGCTTCTGTGAGTTTATGATATTTATTGATATAATTGATGACCAATTCGGCATCTTCTAATTTATCCATTTTAGCATTTTCACGAATGGTAATATTTCCTTCTCTTGGATAAATTTCTGTGTCCACGACCAAAATATAAGGAACTCCACCAACCGTTAGATTTCCACTAGGAATATGATAGTTAGCAAAGGCAGCTCTAAAATTCAGACTATCTTGCTCTGGCGCAGTCGAGACGAAATACTGTTTGCTTATATTTCCTGTTTCATCCAAACGAAAAGCTACTGTTTGAGCGTCTGCATTCCAATACCCTGTTGCAAGTGAAGTTTTGTATTTCAAACTAGGAAAATCAAAAACTTGCTCTCCCAAAACTTCGGAAGTAATGGTAGCAGTACGAGGAGAAGCCAAAATATCATATTCAAATTTTACATTATTTGCAGCCACAGCAGGAGGCAATGTTCCACCTACAGACTTAATTTGAAAATCGGATTCACGTCCAAATACACGAGTCGTTTCGAAGGCAAATAATTTAGATTCAATGATTGCATCTTGGGTTTCTACTGTTCCATACCCTTTCAAACCTTTTGGAGTAAGAGCTAATGTTCCTGTATAATTTGCTTCTTTTAGCGTTCCTCCTTCTCCTTTGTACATTCGGAAAGGTGTATCTGTTGTCGAAAGCATCATACTATCCTGTTTGGGAAGCCATTTCATTCGATAGTTTTCTAGTTCTACTTGTGGAAACATAGCATCATCAATCGTAACAGCATTTATTTTACCTTGTGAGGTAGCCAACTTGGCAGCATATTCTCCTTTTGAAGTAACAGAATCAGTAAAGAAAATAAAGTCATTTGAATTGAGTTCGGCAGCTAGATAGGTCATCTTAGCTAGCTCATTATCAATGACAACTTCATCTTTTGTTTCTTGTGTCTTGGCATTTTTCTTAGGGTTTTCTTCAATATCTTGAATATAACGCTCGCTACCAGCACGAATACCACTATTACTGACTACAATTCTACCTGTAAGTAACTTTCCTTTTCCTCCATACAAAGACATTCCATCTGCATGTTGTTCGTTATTTACATCGTGCGTAAAACCTAATGATTTATCAGGCATTACTCGGATAGGTTCTTTGAATTTATCAAAAATAGGTGTATTAAATGTTCCTCCAAAACGCAAATCTTCTGGTTTTCTTTTTGCCAAACTATCTAGTGTAAAGTTATCTACATCAAAACGAACTGTCGAGTCACTGTATGCTCCACCCATTACTTCTTGTCCACCAAAGCGTACCGTTCCCCCAGAAGTGGTATTAAAAAGTGGATAACGTTGAGAATCTTTAAACTTACCTTTATCATAAACCCCTGCTTTATTGTAAGGCAGGTTGATAGAGAATGTACCTGATACATCTTTAAAACTATTTGGCATAGTATCTCCATCAACAAAGAACTGCATGGAATCAATTTTTTCCATATCAAATTTGAAATCTTTGTAATCAAATTTGAATCCTTCTCCATTAAAAATAAAGTTTTTGGCTGCTACCTGTCCATTAATTGTCATATTTCTATTCTCTGTAATTATGACTTCTTTATCAACTGGTTTTGCCTTTACAGCATAATAATTTATAGAATCTACTTTTGCATTACTATATGTTACTTCTTCTACGCCTCTTACTTTGAGTTCGTTATTTTCAAAATAATAGGTAAGATTATCACTATTTGTTCCTAAAGAAGAGAGCCTAATTTGGTCATAATCAGAACGAAGTTTGTTATTTATTGGTAAGTTTGCTCTTGCATAAAGTACTCCCTTTTGCGTAAATGTTACCCAGTCAGCAGCCTCATCATATTCTACAAACCCTGCACCAGCCATATCACGCATAGAGCTTTTTACATGTACGGATTTTTGTTTGAAATGATTTGCCAAATCAGCACTCGTAAAAGATAAACCAAACGGTCTTCTTTGTGCAATATATGCCCACGCCATTACCAAGGGATTGAAAGGATACATTCCTTGAACAGCTCTGAGTTCATATTCATTAAAATAAGCATTCGAAGTAATCGTAACAAAATCAATCTGTTTGAGAATAGAATCTCTCTTTGCCTCATTTCTACTAGCAGCCTCATAAGCAGCCATAACAGCACCACGACCAGCCAAACTATATATATTCATTGTATCTGACTTAATATCCCAGTTTAGATAATCTGCCGAAATACTGACATTATGATACGAATCCATAAAAGGCGCATATTTAAAAATTTTTTTATTTCTACGTGCCAAAAGCTGCTCATTTTCATCATCATAGCGAAGTTTTACTCCTTGATGGGATAAAGAATCTTTTTCTGTTGTGTAAATAATTAACTGTGAGAGACGATTCGTAACAGCGTGTTCACTAAAAACATAATCTTGTCTTGAGGTAGATCTAAAACGTATTTTTCCCTCTTTTTCTAAGCGAATAGAAGATGCACCTCCTCCCAAAGATTTAGATACTATTTTTTTTCCTATCAAAGAAAAACCTCCTTGATAAATAATATCTTTCAAAAATCCTTTTACTTCTATATCATTTTTGTAAGATATAAATCTTGGGTATAATGGATTTTCTTTGTTATTAGTACGAGAAGCAAAATAATCAAACTGACCTACCACAGCAGAATCTGTATAACTACTGTAATATAATTTGAATTCTTCAGCTTTAATTTCAGGTTTTTTTACTTCAAAACTAAATTTACTAAACTCTCCATAAACATTAGGTACAACTCCCCAATCAAAACGCCCTCCTTCTCCTGTAAAAGCACCTTTTGCAAATACTACTTGCCCTGTTGTATTTTTTATTTGTACAGTATCATTTGGCGTTTGAATTGTCAAGCTAATATTATCTAATTGCATATAAGGACCTGCAAGTAGAGTTTTTTCAGCTATAGGAGCTACGAAACTACTTGTTAGATTAGGTTTTACACTAGCACCATAATTTGTATTTTCTTTTTCTGTCTTATCTGTACTTGTTTCTTCCTCTCCCCAATCTCCCTGGCTGCCCCATTCATCGGGACTTCCCCATACATCGGGGTCGGGTTGTGCATCTCCTGTATCTTCTTCTTCCCAACTTGTATCCCAACCATCATTTGCCCAGCCATCATTATCCGTTTTGGTTTCAGTTTCTCCCCATAAGTCTGCTAGGCTTTCTTCCTCACTTTTAGCATTTGTATCATCTGTTTCTGTCTGATTTTCTATAATTTTTGTTACATCTTCAGGAAGTTCTACGGCATCTTGAGTAAGGGCAACTTCCCTTCCATAACCAAAAGAAAAATTAGTATTTCCTTCTACATTTACACCACTAAATTCTCGGTATTTGTATAATTTATTTTCTGTTAGATACAGACGTGTTATTCTATAAAAATTAGTAGCCACACCAATAGATCCTTCCAAGACAGTTGTATCCGCTACTTGTAAAAAAGAAGTGAGAAGCTCATCGGTCAGTCTTCCATTTTTCTTACCATAAACAATACAAGCATAAAAATCTTCTGAAGTCGGATTGGTAGGATAATTTCTCTTATACATATTTTTTGCTACTTTGAATAACACACTTTTTTGCTCCTCTGACAATCCACTACTCCAAAGTGCAGCTACTCCGTCAGCAATTTCTAGTGTAGTAGGTTGAGATTTTCTTTCGATGACTTGGCGCATATCTTGCACAAAGTTTTTCTCGTCATTAAAATGTCTTTGTGCTTGACTTATGAAAGGAAACATTATAAAGAGTAGGAAAGCAAACAAACTGGCTGTTTTTCCTATTACCTTTTGTGATTCAATCTGTAGTAGTAATTTTTTTAAAATTAGCATAAATTTGGTTTTGTAGTTATTAGTTTTTCAATAATATGAAAAATACGGATTTTTTTCAGAAAAAAATAATGATTGAAAAGACAAGAGAGGCTTTTTTTGTTAAAAAATAATTTTCAAAATTATTTGAATCAATTAATAGATAGATTCAACTCTTATTTCGTTGCATTTATACCAAAACGAAAACTGACTTCTTTTCGTTAAGTTTACAGACTAATTAAACCAAATTCAACCAATAGCTTAAAAAATTATATAAAATGTTACTAACTCCTTTCAAAAAATGGGCTACTCGTTCTGTATATTCTAAATCTTTTGAAATCATAATTCCTTTCAAGAAAGAAAATAATATATTAAGATTTACAATTCAATTAAATAATAAATTAATATTCGCTCTAATCGGAATATTTAGTATTGTAGCCATTTTACAAGTTTCGATTTTGATGAGTAATAAAAATACAACAACCAAATCTAATGAAAATTTTAGTCTTAGTCAAAATGATAAAGAAACAAAAGAATATTTGGAAGGAGATGGAATAAATCAAAATACATCTACTGAAAATGAAACTGACGAAATAGATGTAGAAACCATAGAATATACCGATGTGGTAGAATATGGTTATAAGCATTTATCTAAAAGTAGTGCGCTTTCTACTCCAGAAACCAATGACAAACGAAAAAACTTTTTGAAAGTAAAACATACTTTGATTAGTGAAGCACTTATAGAAAATCAAGTTTCTCGTTTGGATCAACTTGGCGATAAAAAAATGATTGCTTTGAATCAAAAACTAAGTGAAGCCTTTATAACTATTGTTTTGAATCAGACGAAAGTAGAGCCTCATGTAATGGCATATTTTACAGGAACAAAAGACCTCAAAAAATTTGAAACAGCACTTATGGAACAAGCAAAATACCACGTTCCAGCTTCCATAAAACTTGCTCAATCTGCCTTAGAAACAGCTTATGGACAGCGAATTGTGAATAATAATTATTTTGGAATAAAAGACAAAAGAGGAAAAACAAAAGCCATAACCACAACTGAATATTATACAGCAGCAGAATACAAAGCCAATAAAAGTAAGGTAGTAAGTTCGAAAATCATCAAGAAAGACGGAAAAACGCTCTATAAATGTCTTATAAAAGATAGTTTTGCTGATTATACTTCACCTTGGGAATCGTTTAGAGCGCATTCTATTTTCTTGAATGAAAGCAAACGCTATTCTCCTTTATTTACAAAAGGAAAAAATTATGAAGACTGGGCTGATAAAATTGGCTCAACAAAATACGGTGGTGTCGGTTATGCTACCTCTCCCATTTATGGCGAACTTTTGAAGAAAATTATCAAACGCTATAATCTTGATTTGTTAGATTATTAAGGGTTAAATTTTTGTTTTGATTTGTTTGCATTCTTCCAAAAATTGGTCTAGAAATTTTTCAGCTTGTTCTTTACTTTTAAATCTACTTATAGGTACATTAGAGCGTTCCGAAATACGAGCCATTTGTAGATTAGAAATATCATTCTCTGCTGTTAGTTCAGCAATATAACAAAGTCCATTTTCAATAACATAGGTTTGCATTTGACTAAAAAGAGCCTCCATAGGTTTGGATAATAATGGCATCAAACGAAAATCACAAACGATAGTAAAATCAATCTTTATTTTGCTTATAATTTCTTTCCATTCAGCAGCAAATGTATCAAACTCTTCTATTCCATCCCATTTTTGAAGTATTGAAAAGTAAACTCTATTTTTGGAATAATTTACCTCTAAACTGTAATAAATACTGTCTGATATTTCAATTTTCATAAGTAAGGAGCAATAATTTTGGTTGCAATTCTTGCAAGTTAATTAATATTATTTAATTCAATTGACTTGTTCTATAATTAATTAGGGCAAACGCACGAAAAAAAATTGTACTCGTTTAAAGCAAATCAAGCTAGTTTTTAACTTTGTAAATTGAAT
>PFKD01000212.1:8399-8641 GCA_002784125.1 Flexibacter sp. CG_4_10_14_3_um_filter_32_15 | reverse complement strand
TGGGACCAGATTGCCGCGGCCGTGGTGGCCGTAACCCTGCCCCTGATTATTATCGTGCTCTTCCTCCAGCGAAAGATTATTGAGGGACTCACCGCCGGCGCGGTAAAGGGATAAAAGTATAACATAATAAAATACCTTTAGGTATATGAAAGTGCTTGTAGCAGGTTAGCTATCAGTTATTAGTGGGGATCCGTCATATCAAATTGGACGCAGATGAACGCAGAGCCCGTAATACGGGCTAC
>PFKD01000212.1:0-8382 GCA_002784125.1 Flexibacter sp. CG_4_10_14_3_um_filter_32_15 | reverse complement strand
AATTTATGAAATTATTATCTAACAATCATAAATGAACCTGTTTTTTGGATTTGTTTGGTAGAACCACTAAAAGGGTCTGTGTAACGAATAATCCAAATATAAGTTCCTGTTGGTACATTTTTTCCTTTATGTGTTCCGTCCCAGAAGTCTTGAGGTTGTAAGTTTTCCATATCCTGAACACGAACTTCATAAATTACTTCACTCCAACGATTGAAGACTTGCATTTCGAAGTTTTTGATATGCTTACCAAATATTTCAAAATTATCATTCAAGTTATCATTATTTGGTGTAAAGGCTTCAGGAATAAAAATACGTGGCTGACAAAGTTCGGTTACAAACGTGCTATCATTTGTATCACATTCTGTATCGTAACGAGCAATGACACGCAGACGATAATTTCCTCCTTGTTCAATTTCTAAAGAATCTTTATTTCCTAAGAATTGACCTGTAGAATCTGTCCAAACATATAAGTAAGTCGTTGTAGAATCTTTATTCAAGAGTTTAGAACGTAAAACGTGTGTTTCTCCTCTCTCAAAACGGTCTTCTACACCAAGCTCAAAGCAAAGCGTTGTATCAGAAACCAATTCTAATACTGGCTTAGGTTTGACTTGTACTTCGGTAGTTCTTGTGAAATTACAATCATCTATACTTACTTCAACTGTGTATATTCCAGAAGCTCCTACATTTATAAATGGAGTTGTATCTCCTGTTGGAGTCCAGAAATAAGTTGCACGAGTATTGGCAGCCGAATCAGCAAAATTGAGTGTATCGCCAATCATTACCATTTCATTTTCACAAACCTGTAAAAGTTCTGGTAACTCAAAGGTTGGACTTACATAAACGTGAACCGTATCTACATTCTGACAACCATTTGAATCTGTACCCATCACAACATAATTTGTTGGAACTTTCGGACTAACCGTAATCGTATCAAAAGCAGTTGGGTCATTCAACCAAACATAACTCTTAGCACCAGAAGGATAAAGCGTAATTGAATCATCAGCACAAATACTGACTGTATCAACACTATGCGCTCTAATGGTTGGCAATGGATTTACAAAAATGATTGCTGTATCTCCTGTATTTTGACATTCATTCAAATATCCACCTGTTACAATAAAAGTATGGAATCCGACTGAATCCAATTTTACAGTAATCTGACTAGCACTATCCAAAGCAGTTGTGTCACCTAGTTTTCTCCAAAGATATGAAGTTGCGCCTCTTGCATTTAATGTAACTGAATCTCCAAGACAAACTTCAGTTCGGTAAGTAGAATCGATTTTAATATCAGAAGAACGATTAAACTTAACCAAAACTCTATCCGTAGAATCACAACCTGTAAGCGAATCATAAACGGTCAAGATAATATGGAAAGGCTCATAAGAAATAGGTTGAATTTCATTAAATGAAATATTCAAAATAGCATCTTGTGAAAGAACCAAATTATTTTCTTCGTGTGTCCAAATATATTTTGTAAGAGCAGGATTTTCAGGTAAGAACGCATTTATTTCAAGTTGCTCATTCTCACACAAACGAATTTGATCTTCTTCTATATTTGCGACAGCTTTACGATTTACACGAATTCGGATGGTATCACTAATTGCTCCACACGGAGTAGAAGAATCAAAATAGGCTTTCAAGACATATACAAATTCGCCTACCGAATCAGGTGTTACGGTTACATTTGTAGTCGTTGCAAAAGAAGCCGTTTCAGGAAGTCTTATCCATTCAAATTGATTTCCAAAACTTTCTCCTCCTTGCAATATGATACTTTCACCGATACAAATTACTGAATCAGAAGCCGTTATTCTTGCTATTGGTTTTCTTCTAAAACGAACATTTACTGTATCAGTAACAAAACAACCACCATTTGGGTCAGTAATTTTGACTTCAAAACGTTGTGATGCAAAACTCTGACTTATTTCATAATTAATCTTGACTTTCGAAGTCGTGCTAATTATTTGATTACCTTCTAGCCACGTCCAAGCATATTGATAATCATCATCATGAATTGGGTCAAAAGCATCTAAGATAAGAGAATCTCCTTGACAAAGCGTCGTCGTATCCCCAGTTCCTGTATTTGGAAGTGTAAGCGAAATAGCAGGACGAACAACTACTTCAACTAATTTGGTTACTGAACAATTTGCTATTGTACTTGTGTCGGTAATGGTTACGGTATAAACTCCACTCACATTAACGATGGCTCTTCGGTTCGAATCACTCAAACTAACCACTCCACCACCTTGCCAGTCTATAATCATGTTACGAAGGTTTGTAGCTTCTATACGCAATGTATCTTGTTCTCCACACGCATAATTTTCGTGTCCTAAGATTTGGAAATCGGGGTCTGCTGTAAAGTTTACACGAATGGTATCTCTAGCCTTACACCCTCTTGGGTCTATGGCAGTAACTCTATAAATTCCTTCTTCGGTAGCATCGTAAACAGAATCTGTACCTATAATAGTAGTATTGTCATTTTCTTTATACCATTCGTAAGTAGTTCCGTTTTGATGAGAAATATCAGAACCTACCAAACGATACGGCAAACTTGAAGGATTACAAACAAATACATCAGCACCTAAATCTACATCAAGCGTATCATAATTGGTAACCGAAACAATATTACTAGAATCACTACAACCCGTAGCAAGATTGGTAACAATTACAAAATAAGTTCCTTGTAAAGAAACATACAACGAATCGTTTCCATTTCCTACCGTAACGACATCGCCGTTAGCTTGAATTTTTCTCCAATCATAAATAAATGAACCATTTTGGGTAGCTACTAAAGGTGTAACATCATCCACACATTTAATTCTATCTACTCCCAAATCAACAACTGGAAGAGGATGAACTGTGAAAGTAATGGTATCACTATTGGCAGCACAACCATTGGCAGTTGCAAAACCTTTCGCATAAATTTCATACGTTCCTGCATCAAGTGTATTAGGTTGAATAGTATAAGGGTTTGCAGTAGAAACAGGCAAGCCATTGATAAAGTATTGATGATTCAATCCACCTACTACTTCAAAAGTAGCTGGCTCGTCAATACAAAAAGCTGTATCATACTCTACCCATTGTACTACTGGAGGATGAACTGTCGTAACAACTGCCTCATCTGTTGTAACTGTTCCACTACAATATCTATCTGTAATAGAAAGAGCTTGATATGTATTTGTATTGGTATTGATTACAAATGTTTGAGGACTTGCACTTCCAATTGCTCCAACGATTTGAGTTTCTACTCTTGATACATTGAATGTATCAGTTACTTGGTAAGTAAGTGTTGCAGGGAAATTTCCTGTAATAGTAAAGGTTACATCAGTAGGTTCGTTTGCACAAACTGTTGCTGTTCCTGTTACGGTTGCAGTAGGTTCTGGATAAATAAGTAGAGTTGCTGTGTCTGCTAGTGTTTGTGTACAACGTCTGCCAAAATCTCCTATTCTTGTAGCAATTATTCCATACTCAAATCTATCAACGCCTGTTGTGAGTGTTGTTGTTTCAGTAACAGGAAAAGTAAGTGTTGCTAAATCAACGGTTGGAGTTTGAGTAGTACCTGCTACAGGAGTTCCATTTCGTGTTAATTGATATTCAACATTTGCTTCTGTATTCGTAACTGAAACAGTAGAAGCCCCTGTTACACAATGCGTAGCTGGAGAAGCTGAAACAACTAACGTAGTTGCTGCAATTTCAGGCTCTGCATAAAAACTAACTTCTATCGAACTTTGAGCAGGACAAGTAGCTCTCGTATCTATAACAATAACTGTATAAATAGCTGTATTTGTATCTCCTCCTTGAGTGGCAAAATTATCTACATTTTGAGTACGGTCTGTTCCTAAAGTAGTTTGCAAAGGATTTGCTGTTGTACCTCTATACCATTGATACGTATAAAAAGGAGAGGCAGGAGCAGTAACTGTCTGTGCGCCTTCACTTGTACAGAATCCTAACTCGGTTACTATATTTCCATCAAAAGTAATATTTGTATCTGGAGAAGGGAAAAATTCTATCGTAATTTCATCGGTTCTGCTACAAAGGTTAGGGTTATCATTACTGATTACCTCTAAAATATAAGTAACCGAAGCAGAAAAGTTTGATGCTGGTGTAACAAGCGTACTTGTGGTACTAACAACGCCAACACCTACTTGTGTCCATTCATAAGAAACAGAACCAAAAGCAGCATGAGAAGGTAAAGCACCTTCTAAAGTACGTGCGCCTTCCGAATCACAAAAAGCAAGGGTTGCAGGAGCAGTAGTTCCATTAAACTGAATTTCTGCAACTGGATTTTCTGCAAAGTTGATTGTAATTGTTGTTGTACTCTGACAAACAGTGGGATTACTTGCATCTCTTACAATTAATTCATAATCAATAGATTGTGGTGTATTTGTAGGGTTAGAAACACTAATTTGAGGTGTGTTTCCTAATGGAGTTCCGTTTGTAATATCATTCCATTCATACGTAACTGTTCCCAAAGCTGCATGGCTTGGATGAACACCATCTAAAGTTTGTGCGCCTTCATCAAAACAGAAATCTAAACTTCCACCATTTGGAACGGTTGTTCCGTCATGAGAAATTTCTGCTACTGGATTTTCTATAAATTGAATGGTTACTTGTGCTGTTCGTTCACAAGAAGAAGACAAATCATTACTTACCAAAAGCTCATACGTAGTTGTTTCTCCAAATTTATCTACATCAAGAGTAGCAGTTGTTCCCACAACGGTATTTGTTGTAAGGTCTGTCCATTGATAAGTAACTGTCGGAACATCTGCAAGATTTGGTATTGTTACATCGATAGTCTGAACACCGTCTGAATCACAGAATTGTACTGTATTTCCTGTTTCAATGTTTCCATTGACAGAAATCTCAGCTTCTGGGTTAGGATAAAAATTAACTGTCATGGTAGCTGTTCTTTCACAGAAAACAGCATTGGACTCATCTCTAACAATCAATTCATAATCAATAGAAGCAAATGTATTGGTAGGGTTTGAAATATCAATTTGAGGATCAGTTCCTAACGAAACTCCATTTGTAACATCATTCCATTCATAAGTAACCGTTGTAATTCCTGCATGACTTGGGTCTGTGCCATCTAAAGTCTGTACGCCTTCATCAAAACAAAATTCTAAATTTCCACCTGCTGGAACTACTGTTCCATCATGAGAAATGGTTGCAACTGGGTTTTGTATAAACTGAACTGTTACAGTAGCTAAATTTTCACATAAAGGAGTTGTTCCTCCGTCTGTTACTAAGAGTTCATAATCAGTTGTTGCATTAAAATTAGCAACTGTAAGTGTTGAGTTTGTTCCTACAACTGTATTTGTCTCTAAATCTGTCCATTGATAAGTAATAGTTGGAAAACTTGCGTGGTCGGGCATAAGTCCACTTAGAATTTGAAAGCCTAATGTATCACAGAACTGTAGAGTAGTTCCTGTTGCATCATTTCCACCAAAATTAATTTGCGCTACTGGGTTTGGCGTAAACGTAACTAAGACGGTATCTAACGTTACACAATTTGTCGTATTTGCAGCTTCATTATTTGTTACTTCTAAGATATACTCATATGTAGTAGCTGTAATACCAATAGATGTTTCAGTAGTAGTAAGTGTATTTCCTGTTTGTCCAATAATCTCTACACCGTCTTTATACCATTTGTAGGTTTCATTTTCAAAATCTACTGGATTTTCGGCTTCCAAAACTAAAGGAGCTTGACTATCACAAAGAGTGGTATCATTTCCTAAAGTAAACTTAGGATTTTCATTTACATTTATCGTTGTTGTAATATCATTTACAAGATTATCACAAAAAGCATCTTGTATTCTTGTTACTCTATAAACTCCTGCTGTATCTGTAAAGAAAGTATAAGTAGTTGAGTTTATACCATTGATAGTTGTGATTTCTGGCTGCCCATCTCTTTGAAAAGTAATCGTAAAAGGCTGTGTTCCAGTCATTGTAACAGTAAGTTCTACGCTATCTCCAACACAAAGATTTGCTCCTCCACTAAATTCTGCTGTTGGAAGTGGGTGTACGATTACTTCTGGTTCAGTAGTTAGTAATAAAACACAAGGAGCATTAGCTAATGTGTTTTTTACTTCAATAAAATACTTTGTCGTTGTAGTTATTATAGGTGTAGTAAAAGTAATAGGATTTCCTGTTGCTGAAGATTGTGGCGCACCAATGTTTGCACCTACTACCCCCCCATTATTTTCACGAAGTTGATAGCTATATCTTGCACCTGCTTGTGGATTTACTATTCTAATTGTTCCTTGTCCTGTATTACAAATCGAATCTACTTCTACAATTCTGTCCGTAAGAGGCAAAGGCTCATAGGTTACTTTCTTTTCATCTGAATAAACACACGCACTAGCAGGAATTCTGACTTCTAACTTATAAAATACTTCAAAAGGTGTTTGTGGAATCGGCAATGTTTCAGAAGCTGTATAAGTTGGGTTTGTTTCGCCTAAAATGTCTGTATAAGTCGTTCCGTTGTCTATACTTCTTTGCCATTGATAAGTAGCATTAGCAGGTTGAGAAGCATCAGAACCATCTAAGTCTATGGATACATTTTCACAAATCACGGCATCAGCACCTAAGTTAGTTTGGATATTTCCCAAAATTTCTAATTCTGCTTCTTCATCTAACAAGACTGTACAAGTAGGTGCGTCGGTATATCTTGCCTGTACTTGAATAGTAGAAGTACCTGCTGGCATTCCTGTAAGGGGAAGCTGAATAACTCCTCCTGTTCCTGCTACCAAACCACCAAACGGAGTTCCATCTCTAATAATTTGATAACTTATATTGAGTTGAGACTCTACTACACGTACAAAATTTCCTGCTGCACTACACAGCGTACTATCATTTGGAAAAACAGTAAGGTCAGTAAGTGGGGTAGGTTTTATAGTTATATTTATTTCATCTTCGCCTTCATTACAACCATTTGCACCAAGTGAAATACTTGTTACAACAGCTTTATATACATGAGGAGTAAGTGAAGGAACATGTGCTTGTACTTGTAATGTAGAAGTAGTAGAAGCAGCCCCTTGAGAAACGCCATCTACAAACCACTCATAACGAGTATCTGCATCATGAGAAGGGTGAAGTGCATCAAGTGTAGGAAGAGGAGCTGATTGACAAATATCAATATCTGCACCTAAGTTTACTTCACATTCATCATTAATGATAGCACAATCTGTTGTGCCTGTACTTGTTCCACTTTGAGTAATAGTAAGATCTGTTGGTTGATTACTCCAATTAGTAACTATCAGTATAAAAATTTGTCCAGGGACTGTAGCAGTTACACTAGGAGTTTCTACACCAGTTCCTCCAGCATAACTACAATCAGCAGGCTCTAGATTACCTTGAAATATCTCATTACAGGCTTGGTTAGGAGTAGTACCAGGATCAAAAGGACCCCAAATTGCAAAATCAATATCCCTTGCAGGGTCTCTTCCAATCTCTAAATCTATAGTGCCTATTTGATCAATTCGTAAATAAAACCAAGCAGGGTTTGGTGTAGAGAAAAGGCAGTCGTAATCAGGACCAGCAGGAGCATTTCCATTTCCAACTCCAGCAGGATATTCAACTGGCACTCCTGTACAAAAAGGTGTAGATGTTGCACAAGTAGTTCCTTGCCCATATAGTGAGTTCCAAGAGGATATAGTATAAAAAAATGCTGTAAGCAAGACAGCACTAAGAAGGTAAAAATATTTTTTCATTTGTTTTAGCTGGTTATTTTTTGGTAAAGTCTATATAAGTTCCGAAGTGTTGTCTTTGAGTAGCTACTTTATCTTTTAGATAATTTGCCCAATCTTGTGTTATCCAATTTTGCTTTTCAGCATCAGGGATAAGGGTAACAATTACTTTTTGAGTAATAATATTCGTTTCGAACTGAACACTAGGGTCATTAAAAAAGCCAAAAAAACGATTGGCTTGTTCTATTGTAGCAAGGTGTAACTCCAAAATATCAGCTTCGAATACTTTTGCATCTTGTGGAGCATCTCCATCAAGCATGACATAAAGTTCATTTGTAATATAAGCCTTTGGTAATTCTTCTGTATTTTGTGCTAGTACAAAATTAGAAGACACAAAAAAAGCAACCATACCAAAGAAGAGACTGCAAAATAGAGAGATATTTTTCATTTTTTATTAATGTTAGTAGCAGAAAAAGTTAAAACGTATAGAAAATTTTTAATTTTTGTAAGTATTTGCCTATAATAATTTAAAATTAAAAACCACAAAAACAAATTTCTTAATCTTTCGTTAAACTAAGTTTGTGCTAAATTTACGTATAATAGTATTCTTCACAAAATTCAATCCTATATGAATGATTCTCAAAAGTCAGTTTTTGCCAAATAAGATTCTAAAGTCTTGTAAATTTACAAATTTTAA
>PFKD01000216.1 GCA_002784125.1 Flexibacter sp. CG_4_10_14_3_um_filter_32_15 | reverse complement strand
GGTTTGCAAACCCTACTTTATGGAAAAAAGCAAACTATTATTTTGTCAAAAATTGATCAATTTACAGAATTTGAAAAATGTCACTCATATTTGTTACTTGAAAAGTAATTTTTCACAAAAATACAAAACAATGAACAAACTATTACAAAATTGTTACCATAAGAATAGTTAATTACTATTGATAGATTATCTAATATTTTTACAAATAAAACTTTTCAATCAAAAAATCGTATGTATAGGTACAGATTTTGCTAGGTTAGGCAATTTCTCATTTTTTAAGCTCCTCTTTTTCAAACTTATTACATTTATGAATTACCATTTATATACAAAAAAAAGCTATAACTATGCTTTTTTATTTGTTGTTTTATTTCTTATTTTTTCTTCTTGTAAACGAGATAAATTCGGACATACTACTGAAGAAATTGATATTGCTTATCTAATTCCAGAATCAGAAATTGATACAGAGGAAGCTCAGGTTTGGGCAAAACAGTTAATTAATGCTAAACAAAGTCAGCTTTATTTTCCAGATTCATCTTCTAGGGAATTTCTCAAACAACAGCTTTATTTATTTTATCAAAAAAACAATTTTCAACCTGCTTGGTATTCTGCCACTACTGTTTTGTCTCCTACTCAATCCTTAATGGGTTATCTTAAAAATGCAGGTTCGGCAGGACTTAATGAAGATGCCTATTCGCTTAGTGATATAGATAAAATACAAAATTCTCTTTTAGGAACAGATGGAGAATATGATTTGCCCAAACTCATGAAACTTGATGTTTTTACTACTGCAATGGCTCTTACTTATCTTAATCACACTCATGCAGGAAGAATTAAACCTAATGAGGTAGATAATGAGAATAATATTTGGGTAGAAAAATACAAACCTGCCGACCTAGTAGATGAGCTTTATAGTGCCGTTCAGAATAATAGGATTGATGATATTATTACAAAAGCAGAACCTCAATACGAACTTTATGACAAACTAAAAAAAGCAATAAAAAAATATAAAAGAATAGTAACAGAAGGAGGTTGGGCAAAAATCAATCTTGAAGATTATAAAAAATTAAAAATAGACACTACAAAAGAGTTTAATCAGCATGTACTTGTGCCTACAATTAGAAATATTCTTAGTAAAACAGGCGACTTACAGCTCGCTAAAAATGAGGTTGCAGATACTTCACAAATCTATGATAAGAAACTTCATCAAGCAGTCATAAATTTTCAAGAACGTCATACCTTAGAAAAAGATGGAATAGTAAGCTCTAATTTATTAAAAGAATTAGCTACCTCAGCAGAAGAACGACTGACACAAATTGAACTTAACATGGAGCGTCTGCGCTGGCTTAGTGATTCATTAGGAGATAGTTATATTATTGTAAATGTTCCTTCCTATTGGATGCGTCTGTATGACAGTGGAAAAAGAAACTTCGAAACTAAAATAATGGTAGGACAATCTTTTCATGCAACGCCTTTATTTATGGATACGATGCAGTATATTGTTTTGAGTCCGAAATGGTATGTTCCTCTAAGTATTGCAAAAAATGAAATGCTACCAAAACTTCGTCGTGGAGGAGATTATTTTTCAAAAAATAATTTTAGTATTTATCAACGAACAAGCGAAGGAATAAGAGAAATTAATCCAAATTCAGTAAACTGGAATGCTGTCAGAAATATGGGTAATTATTCTATTGTTCAGAATGCAGGGGCTACCAATGCACTAGGAAGAATAAAATTTATTTTTCCAAATTCAAATAATGTTTATATGCACGATACGCCATCTACACAATTTGATAAAGCAAATAGAGCTTTAAGTCATGGCTGTATTCGTTTGGAAGAGCCTGATAAATTAGCTAATTATTTACTTAAAGAAAAAGATCAGATTTGGACAGAAGAAAAAATTCATAAAGCCATGTATAGTGGAAATACTCAAAATATATATTTAGACAGACAATGGGTTGTTCATATTGTTTATTGGACTACTTGGGTAGATGATAATGGAAAAGTTCATTTTGCAAAAGATATTTATGGATATGATAAAGCACAAGCTGAAATATTAACCAAACGTGATGCAAACCTTAAAGATTGGATGAAAAAACGCACTAAAGAATTTGATGAGCTAAAATTAAAAAGAAAAAAATTGCTTTAAAATAATAACTATTTAATCAAACAAAAAAGGTTATTACATTTATTTTGTAATAACCTTTTTGGCTCTTAATAGGTTTTGGACTGATACTAATAAAAACTTGATTCATTCATTTATTAGCAAAAAACAACTTTTACAGAATAAAATTTGGTAAATACTAAACTTGTTTATTATCAATCCAATATCAGATAAAAGCCACCTTTTTGATTTAACTTGAAGCATTTGTTTTGACTTTAGCCTCTTGTTTAAGTTCATTTTCAGAAGGAATGTGTGCCATACCAATCATAAATACAATCTCTTTATTAAGTTCCAAACGAGTAACGTTGGCTAAGACAGGAGTTTCCTTTCTACCTCTCGTAATTGCTTTATAAATATGGTACATTACTTTTTCACTATCTCTTTTGGCATGTTTATTAAGTCCACGCAAATCAGGAACAAACTTACTTATTGGATTTCCTAATAATTCTTCTTTACTGAATTCTAAAAGCTGGGCAAAAGAATAATTGATTCTCAAAATTCGTCCAGAAGGATCAACAAAAGCAAAGGCTTGATTACTATTTTCGAAAATATGGTCTTTTTCATCTACCTGCGCTTGTATCTCAACGAGTTGTCTTTCTAGTTCTTCACGAGTTGCCATTAGTTCTTCTGTATTTTGGCGAAGTTCTTCCTCTTGTGCGCTCATTTGCTGTGCAGAATAATTACTTTTTTCTAGTAAATTTTTCATTTTTTCAGCATTAGCTACACTTGAAATTGAAGCAGCCAAAATTTCAGCAGTACGCTCAACCAATCTAATTTCTACTTCTGTCAGAATTTCGAAGGAAGCAATTTCTAATACGCCTAATACTTTTTCTTGTGCTTCTAAAGGTACAACTAACACACAGTTTGGTTTTGCTTCTCCCAAACCTGCACTAATTTGGGTATAATCACTTGGAATATCTGTCATAAAAACACGTTCGGCATCTTGAAAAACTTCTCCCAAAATTCCTTCATCGCTTCTAATTTCTTTTTCTACAAACTTTTTACGTCCGTAGGCATACGCCGAACGCAAAACAAGTGTTTTTCCTTGATGCGCTGGAAGAAATATAGCACCTTGTTGTGCATCTATATATTTTACTAAATTAGAAAGCAATTCATCACACAGCACTTGCATATCTTCAGTCTGTTTTCTAATTACTTGTCCCATTTCTACAACACCTTGATTTTGCCAGTTTCTTTCTTGTTCAGTTTTGGCAACTTCTTCCAAACTGATTTTCATTTTATGTAGAGCCTCACCAAGCTGGGAGTCTGCAGGAAAAGTATCAATATTCTTTTCAAAATTTCGCTTTCCTACTTCTTGAGCAAAGTCTTTTACTTCTTCTAATCCTTGTGAGAGCTGACGAATACAAGTAAGTGTTGATCCAAATTCATTTGGCATGCTAATAACAGATTCTGGTATTTTTCCTTGCGAGAGAGCATGTGTATATTGATAAATTAATTTAAGTCCTTCCAAAACTTTTCGTAAAGCTCTTCTACCTAAAAAATAAGTTCCTGCTACTAGAAAGATAAAAAAAGGAATTATAAAATAATTATTTCTTTTAATTTTACTATTTAATGCTTCTCTTGTAGCAATTTCTTTATTTTTTTCATCTATAATAAATTTATCAATGCTTTTATTTAATCTCATTATCAATCCTATCATATCTACTCGAAGATAATTTCTGAGAGGGTCTCCTTTTTCAGAAAATTTTTTTAAATGGTTATACTTTGTAGTGAGCTGATTCATGATTGGTTTTATATCCAAGACAGCTTCTACTTCTCCTTTCGAAAGTGTTTGTACAGAATCAAAACTTGCCAATGCTTCATCAAAAATATCGTGGGTAGCCGTTTTATAATAGATTTCTTCAGCATGTGGAATTGTATCGTATTGGGCATACAACTGCAAGAGCATAAATGAGTGATTGATAGAATTGCGTAGTTCGCTGGCATGAAATTTCATACTTCTCTTTTTATACAAATCTTCATGCTCTTTAAAAAGAGTATTTCCTCTCCAAATAACAAGTAAAAGCGTAAGCCCAAGCATAATAGTGACTAAGACATACGAAAATTGGAGTGTTCCTGTAAGTGAGTTGAGTGAAAAACGTTTTTGCATCAGTAGAATTAAATCACAAAAAATTAAGTCTTTTATTTTACCTTCTCTAAAAAATTAGCAAAAGATACTCCAATATACAATTAGTTATTGAAAGTGCCTAAAAACAATTTATTTTTTCCAAATTACCTCGCCTTCATAATTTGCTGTATCAGTAGTATTGATATAATTTGGCTCATACGCCCTTATTTCCGTTGCTTTTCCATTCTCATAAGTAGTTACAGAATTTAGGCTTCCATCTTTATTCCAATATTTCTCTTTTCCATGTTTTATTCCTTCTACTAAATCTACTTCTTGTTGTTTATTTCCGTTTTCAAAATACCATATAAACTTTCCGTGCATTACACCTTGTTTATACTCAATTTATTTTATAAGGTATTTCTCTTATTTTTGTAAAAAATTAAACTTCAAAAAAATCATACCCATAAATTAAATCATGAAAAAAATACTTTTCATCGACCGTGACGGAACAATCATAAAAGAACCAGCCGACGAACAAATTGACTCATTAGAAAAATTAGAATTTTTACCTGCCGTTTTGAGAAATCTATACGAACTTGCAGCCAGTAAAGAATACAAACTGGTAATGGTAACCAATCAAGACGGACTCGGAACGGTGAGTTTTCCCGAACATACGTTCCACCCTGCACACAATAAAATGCTTAAAATATTGGAAAACGAAGGAATCGTTTTTGATGAAATTTTGATTGACAAAACCTTTCCTCACGAAAAATCGCCCAACCGTAAGCCTGAAATCGGATTAGTAAAACAGTATTTAAACAATCCTAACTTTGATATTCAGAATTCTTTTGTCATTGGAGATAGATTTAGTGACATACAACTGGCTAAAAATTTGGGTTGTAAAGGAATTTTGATTGCAGAAAATGATGAAGCTATTAATTTAAAAAATCCTGAATTAGCTTCTATTTGTACTTTGGTAACTGATGATTGGACTGCAATAAAAGATTTTTTGCTACAACCTCAAGCTAAATTCGGTGCTAGAATTGGAAAAGTAAAGCGCACAACACAAGAAACTGATATTGATATCGAAATAAATTTGGACGGAACAGGCAAAGCAGAAATTCATACAGGAATTGCTTTTTTTGACCACATGTTAGAACAAATTGCAAGACACGGAGAAGTAGATTTGAAAATCCAAACAAAAGGAGATTTGCATATCGACGAACACCACACCATCGAAGATACGGCTCTAGCACTTGGAGAAGCCCTTTTAAAAGCCTTTGGCAATAAGCGAGGCATTGAGCGTTATGGTTTTTGTTTGCCAATGGACGAAGTTTTGGCACAGGTAGCACTTGATTTTGGAGGAAGACCTTGGTTGGTTTGGGATGCCGATTTCAAAAGAGAAAAAATTGGAGATATGCCTACCGAAATGTTTATGCACTTTTTCAAATCGCTTAGTGATACGTCAAAGTCAAATATAAATATCAAAGCCGAACCAATAGACGGCGCAAACGAACATCATAAAATTGAAGCCATTTTTAAAGCCTTTGCAAAAGCTCTCAAAATGGCAAAAACACATACAGGTTCGTCTGAATTGCCTTCTACGAAAGGAGTTTTATAAGTAGCTTACGCTTCAGCGTGAGTAAAATTGTACCGAAGACTTTAGTCTTAGATAGGAAAAAATAATCCATTCCGAAGGCTGAAGCCTACGGTACTTTTTTTCGCACCCTAAAGGGTACGCTACATCATACAATACTGGGGGAACAAATACGAAAACCACTACCGCTATCCCGATCTGAAATATAGTACCTGAGACGGTACGCAACAAGACAGACCGCTGGACTATTGCCCCACGAACCTCCACGCATGACACGAACATTAGTATTTGAAATATTTATGGGATTTGTTGAATTATTACTTTTTTCATAATACTTTTCATCATACCAATCTTGACACCATTCCCATACATTTCCACTCATATCATACAAGCCTAATTCGTTAGATTGTTTTTGTCCGACTGGATGCGTTTTGCTATTACTGTTTTCTCTATACCAAGCTACATCATTTAAATCATTACTTCCTGCATACTGATAACCTTTACTCTTCTGTCCTCCTCGTGCTGCATATTCCCATTCTGCTTCCGTCAATAAGCGATATTGTTTCCCTGTCATTTCATTTAGCTCTTTCAGAAAAACCTGTGTGTCTTCCCAACTTACACATTCTACTGGACAGTCATCGCAGCCCTTGAAAGGACTAGGATTATTTTTCATTACGGCTGTCCACTCTGCCTGTGTAACTGGATATTTATTTACATAAAAATCACTTAGAGTTACTTTGTGAGGAGTTGCATTTTTCATATCATGAGTACCCATCATAAAGCTTCCTCCTTCTACATAAACCATATTTTTTTCTAGCTCTTGAATAGCTTGAGGAAGTTTAGACGTGTTTTGTGTAGTAGCTTCTTGCTTTTTTTCTTCCTCTTTTAGGCTTTTGTTACTTTGTTCTGTTGCTTGATACAACGGCTGTTGATGAAGTGAGCTTGTAGTTTTATTCTTTATCTGTATTCTTGCTTCTTCTATAAAGTCGCCATCAGGATACTTTCGTATATAGTTGAGATAACCTTTAAGCGTGTCTTGATTTTGAGCCTCTTTCCAAAATAATTCGTCTTCTAAGTCAGCTATTTTATGTAAAGCATCAATTTCGTATAAACTATCTGGGTATTTATTGATAAAACTATAGTACCCAAAAATTGTATTTTGGTTTTGTGTTTCTAACCAATCAGTTTCTATTTGGTGTTTATTAGAAAATTGGGTGTTTTTCGCAAATACAATTCTTGCACCATCTTTAGCAATTAATTTATGAGGTATTGGAAGCTGTTTTTCAATACAAATTTCTTTTGCTCTGTCAAAAACTTGTTCGGCAGTTACGAACTCTTCAGAAATTTTAGTTCCTTCTTTTATTGCTTGTAGAATGGTTGTAGTAAAACTCATAGGAATATTCGGATTGTTAGAATCAAACTTAGAAGGAACATTGCCACCAGAAGAAGCCATCATAAATACGCCTTTTTGCTGTTCCATTTCTTGAATTTTGATTTCGACAAGCTGCTCGGCAGTAGTCGCAATACCTTCAAAGTATTTGGCACTAAAACAACAATCCAAAATTATGACTTTACTAAATTTTTTATATCCGTTAATTTGTTCTCTCAACTGATTTACAGAAATTCCTGTCCATTTGATACTATTTACACGACTTGTAGGAGTAGATAAAAAAAGAGAAAACTCACCATCTAATACACCATGTCCTGCATAATAAATAAGCAAAAGAGAGTTATTTGGAATTTTATCACAAAAATCAGTAAAAGCAGACATTACCTCATCTCTACTTTTATTAAGATGCCTTTCAATTTGATTAGAAGGCACACCAAAATAGTTTTCATCAAGCAATAGTTTTTCCCAATGCAGCAAACCAGCTTCAGCATTTTTTATTGGTGGTAATGAAGTATCTTCAAAATTACTTGAACCAAAAAGAAATACATACATTTTTTTTGTAATCACTCTATCTTTGTATTTTTTGTTTTTATTTGATAACAAAGCAATATACTGCTTTTTTTATTTTTTTGTAACTTTCTTCTGTCATTCTTGCTAAATATTTTTTTCGGACAGTTTTAATTCGTTTTTACGCTTATTTATAAACCCAAAATGAAAAATTATAAAGCAACTATTTTGTAAATAGTAGTACACTCTTTCAAAAGTTTTTCAATGTTTTAGAGTATTGAATAGGAGTAGTTTTGTCGTTGGTGGAGACACCAACAACGGCGATAATTTATAAGAATAAATTGGATTTTAGCTGCGTAATATGGTTGTTTTTTTGTTCAAAATGGGTTAAATTTCAATATTACGCAGCTAAATACCTAAAAACTGTCCGAAAAAATAACCGAATTATAAACACCCTAACCTTAGGGTTTAAATTTAAAAATAACGAAACTAACCAAACCTATCCATACTAAAGCAATACCATAAGTAATTAGAAAATAATCTTTTTTCTGGTTTTTATGTCTAATTTGATACATTAAAAATAAAATACTAAATCCCCCCCCTAGTAGTTCATAGAAATGCAAAGTACGTTCTTTTATTCTTCTTTTAGATTGTATTGCTTTACGTTTGTCCGACCAAAAAATAATACCCGAAACGATATTAATCAAAAATAAGTAGGCAAATAAATAGTTCATTGAGCTGTATTTTATAGTTTAGGAACAATTACGAATTATTTCCAAGTAATAGAAAACAGAAAGTTATGGAAAAATAGTTACAAAAACTAAACACTAAGCTGTCATTTAGGGTAAACGCACGAAACTTTTTATACTGCTTTCAGTATGTTTAAACACACTTTAACTATCAGAGTAAATTCAATTTG
>PFKD01000376.1 GCA_002784125.1 Flexibacter sp. CG_4_10_14_3_um_filter_32_15 | reverse complement strand
ATTCCTATTCCCTAATTCCTATTCCCTAATTCCTATTCCCTAATTTCTATTCCCTAATTCCTATTCCCTAATTCCTATTCCCTAATTCCTAAATAAAAATGAAATTATCAAAATACATTTTCTTGTTTTTTTTGACATTTATCCTATTTTCTTCTTGTAATAACAACGAGCCAGCACCTCTGATAGATGCAGATATACAAGCAGAGCGAGAAGACCAAATTATTCAACAATACTTAACTGAAAATAATCTCACAGCTCAAAAAACAGATTTAGGAATCTATTACATTGTTTTAGAAGAAGGAGAAGGAGCTACTACCCCAAATGAAGGAGCTTTTGTAGTAGTAAACTATGTAGGAAAAGTTCTTTATGGAAGACAATTTGATAGCTCGTATGAAACAAACAAACCTCTAACATTTGTGATTGGTTCTGGTTCGGTAGTAGTTGGCTTTGAAGAGGCAGTAAAGCAAATGAAATTGAATGAAAAAACACGCTTTTTTATTCCTTCTCGATATGCTTACGGAGCTTCTGGAATTACATCAGGTGGAAGAGAAATTATTCCTCCTTTTGCAACACTAATCTTTGAAATCAAACTAGAATCACTTTAAGGAATGGAGAAAAATCAATCAATGTAAAAATATCAGTACAATTATTTTTGAATATACCAAAAAAAGTCTTACCTTTACTGGATATTTTGGCTACAAATGCCTAGTTTTGGTACTAAATCAAAGCTAAATCATACTTGTATTACTGAAATATAGTATTTTTCTTATTTTTATCTGTCTTTTATTTAGAGTTATATCAGAATTATAAAAAGTATTCCAAATTATTTGAAACTACTTCCATTCACAATCATTTATTGTAAGTTAAAATAAAAACCGTAAAATTTAATAGAGAGCTAATTAGATTCGAAAATTAATTAGATAACTCTTTACCTAATTTTAGGGCTTTTTCTGACTTTAATATTGTTCTAGCTAAAATATTAAAAATAAGAATAGTAAAAAGATAGTATTATAGACATTTAAGACGAGTACAGATTGTAAAAATACGAATTAAAAAAACGTAATTCGTAATCCGTAATTCGTAATTGATATAAGCATTCCATTTCGTTCACTCAAACCTATACGAGCCTTGGCTACATTAAAACACGGCAGAATAAACTTTCGCAAAACGACCTCCATTTTAGAATACCCACACTTCCTAGATCTGCAGGTAAAGTCGTTTCAAGATTTCTTCCAACTAGGTACTCCTCCTGAAAAAAGAACAGCAGACGGACTCTATAAAGTATTTATGGAGAACTTTCCAATTTCTGATTCAAGAGATAACTTTGTTTTGGAATTTGTTGACTATATCATAGACCCACCAAAATATTCAGTACAAGAATGTGTCGATAGAGGTCTTACTTATGCAGTGCCTTTAAAAGCAAAGTTGCGTTTACTTTGTAACGACGAAGACAATGAGGATTTCGAAACTATCGAACAAGAAGTATTTTTAGGAAACGTACCTGTAATGACTGAGCGTGGCTCTTTTGTTATCAATGGTGCAGAACGTGTTATCGTTTCTCAACTTCACCGTTCGCCAGGCGTTTTCTTTGCTCAAAGTAAACACACTAACGGTACAAAATTATATTCAGCACGTATTATTCCTTTCAAGGGTTCTTGGATTGAATTTGCAACTGACGTAAATAATATCATGTACGCTTACATTGACCGTAAGAAAAAATTCCCTGTTACTACTCTACTTCGTGCTATTGGATATGGTACAGATAGAGAAATTTTAGAACTTTTCGGTCTTTCTGAGGAAGTAAAAGCTACTAAAGCAAATATTCAGAAAGTAGTAGGTAGAAAATTAGCTGCTCGTGTTCTTCGTACTTGGACAGAAGATTTTGTTGATGAAGATACAGGAGAAGTGGTAAGTATTACTCGTAACGAGGTACTTTTGGAGCGTGATTCTGAAATTGAAGAAGAGCATATCCAAACTATCATCGATTCGAATACAGAATCAATCATTCTTCATAGAGAAGATATTAATATTAGTGATTTTGCGATTGTCTATAATACATTACAAAAAGATAATTCAAACTCAGAAAAAGAAGCCGTAGAGCAAATTTATCGTCAGCTTCGTAATACAGAAGCTCCAGATGAACAAACAGCTCGTGATGTAATTCAAAGCCTTTTCTTTAGTGAAAAACGTTATGACTTAGGAGAAGTTGGTCGTTATAGAATCAACAGAAAACTAGGTTTGGATTTAGAAATGAGTGTCCGTGTCTTGACAAAAGAAGATATTATCCGTATCATCAGACACCTTATTACTCTTATTAACTCAAGAGCAGTTGTTGATGATATTGACCACCTTTCTAATCGTCGTGTACGTACTGTTGGTGAGCAACTTTATAGCCAGTTTGGTGTTGGTTTGGCTCGTATGGCTCGTACTATCAAAGAACGTATGAACGTTCGTGATAATGAAGACTTTAAGCCAGTTGATTTGATTAATGCTCGTACTTTATCGTCGGTTATTAATTCATTCTTTGGTACAAATCAGCTTTCACAGTTTATGGATCAAACCAATCCATTGGCAGAAATTACGCACAAACGTAGAATGTCTGCTTTAGGACCTGGTGGGCTTTCTCGTGAACGTGCAGGTTTTGAGGTTCGTGATGTTCACTATACGCACTATGGTCGTTTGTGTACTATCGAAACTCCTGAGGGGCCAAATATTGGTCTTATCTCTTCGCTTTGTGTTCACGCAACTGTAAACGGTATGGGCTTTATCGAAACGCCTTATCGTGTTGTTAAGAATCAAAAAGCAACTGACGAAGTTAAGTTCTTGACAGCAGAAGAAGAAGATGAACAAATCATCGCTCAGGCAAATGCAACATTAGATAGTAAAAATAAATTTACTTCTGAACTTGTAAAATGTCGTTTAGAGGGAGATTTTCCTTTAGAATCACCAGAAAATATTACGTATATGGATGTTGCACCAAACCAAATTGTTTCGGTTGCAGCTTCTCTTATTCCGTTCTTAGAGCATGATGATGCCAACCGTGCCTTGATGGGTTCGAATATGCAGCGTCAAGCCGTTCCTCTTTTGCGTCCACAAGCTCCAATCGTAGGTACAGGTCTTGAAAGACGTGTAGCAATGGATTCTAGAGCATTAGTTGTGGCAGAAGACGACGGAGTAATTGATTATGTAGATGCTAAGAAAATTGTAGTAAAATACAACTGGACAAAAGAACAAAAATTAGTAAACTTTGACAATGAGTTTACAACCTATCAGCTTACAAAATTCCGTAGAACCAACCAAGATACATGCATCAACTTGCGTCCTATTGTTTTGAAGGGCGATAAAGTCAAAAAAGGTGATGTTCTTTGTGAAGGATATGCAACTGAAAAAGGAGAACTTGCATTGGGTCGTAACCTTATGGTTGCTTTCATGCCTTGGCAGGGATATAACTTTGAGGATGCGATTGTTATTTCTGAACGAGTAGTAAGAGATGATATTTATACTTCAATCCACATTGACCAGTTTGAACTTGAAGTTCGTGATACAAAACGAGGAGAAGAAGAATTAACTTCTGAAATTCCAAATGTAAGCGAAGATGCAGTAAAAGATTTGGACGAAAACGGTATTATCCGTGTTGGTGCAAAAGTAAAAGAACAAGATATTTTGGTAGGTAAAATTACTCCTAAAGGAGAAACAGACCCTACACCAGAAGAAAAACTTCTTCGTGCAATCTTTGGAGATAAAGCAGGTGATGTAAAAGATGCTTCAATGCGTGCTTCGGCTTCACTTCAAGGTGTTGTAATCAATACTCAACTTTTCTCTCGTCCTAAAAAGGATAAAGACATGCGTGCAAAGGTACGTAAGCAGGTTGATGTTTTGAAGAAAGAATATAGTCGTGACCTTGTCGCAATGCGCACGCAGATGATAAGCAAAATGGCAGAACTTTTAGAAGACAAAACTTCTCAAGGAATTGTTCATAAATACGGTGATGTTGTTTTGGCAAAAGATTCAGGTTTCAATAAGCAAAATATTGAACAAGCATTCTTCCCAAGCAAAAACGCATACCGTGATGAGAGTAATTACAATGTTCCAGAAGAAGTAAACTTTATCGCTGATGTAATCTTGAAAGATTTTACAGAAGATGAAGAAACGAATGAGCTTTTGGCAGAACTTGTAAAAAATTATAATCAAAAACGTAATGAAATTACAGCAGAGTTCAAACGCCAACGTTTTGCTTTAGAAGTGGGAGATGAACTTCCAGCAGGAATCGTCAAACTTGCAAAAGTATATGTTGCTAAGAAACGTAAACTTAAAGTAGGTGACAAGATGGCAGGTCGTCATGGTAATAAAGGAGTTGTGGCTCGTATCGTTCGTGAAGAAGATATGCCATTCCTTGCCGATGGTGTGCCTGTTGATATTGTCTTGAATCCTCTAGGTGTACCTTCTCGTATGAACTTGGGGCAGATTTATGAAACTATCTTAGGACACGCAGGTCTGAGAATGGGAACTAAATATGCAACCCCTATTTTTGATGGTGCAACAGAAGCAGAAGTAGAAGCAGAAATCGAAAAAGCAGGTTTACCAAGATGGTGTAAGATGGAAGTTTTTGATGGACGTACTGGAGAGAAATTTGAGCAAACGGTTACGGTAGGAATTATGTATATGCTGAAACTCGGTCACTTAGTCGATGATAAGATGCACGCTCGTTCTATCGGACCTTACTCACTTATTACGCAACAGCCTTTGGGTGGTAAAGCTCAGTTTGGTGGTCAGCGTTTTGGAGAGATGGAAGTTTGGGCATTAGAGGCATTTGGAGCTTCGCATATCTTGAGAGAAATCTTGACAATCAAGTCAGATGATGTTCTCGGACGTGCTAAGGCGTATGAATGTATCGTAAAAGGCGATAATATGCCAGAGCCAAACATTCCAGAGTCGTTCAACGTATTGATTCACGAACTTCGTGGTCTTGCTCTTGAAATTACATTAGACTAAATGTAGGCGATACTTTTCAAGTGTCGTGAAAATATAAATCAAAAATCCCTTTTACTTTTCGAAGTAGAAGGGATTTTTTTGTTTTGTATTATAAGTACTTGAACAGAATTAAATAAAGGTATCTTGTATTTTGTCTAAGTCTGTACCAAAGGTCTGACTTAGGCAAAATAAGCCTTTTTTGACCCTTAAATACGTATTTTAAACGGTCAGACCTATGCGGTACAGACCAGTTTAAAATAGAAAATAGATACAACTAATTTTGACTAACTACTTATTATCAATTATTCACAAATTCAAAAGTAGTAGTTTAATTAATTCTTCTGCCTAAGAAATAAAAAAAGCCTTTACTTTAAAATAAAGGCTTTTCAAGCTAGAGTTATATTTTAAATCCAATTACAAGAACATCATCAATCTGATTCTCATTTCCTGAATCTTTCCATTCTCTGAATTCTTGTGCTAACTCTTTCTTTTGTTTCTTGATAGGCAGTAAAGAAATGCTTTTGAGATATTCTTGAAAACGCCTAGACATATACTTTCTACCTTCTAAACCACCAAATTGGTCTTGAAAACCATCTGAATACATATAAAAAACGCTGCCTTTTTTTGGAATAATTGTATGTTCTTTAAAAGGCTTTTGTCCATGTTTGTCAAAACTACCAATCGGAAAACGGTCGCCTTTTATGATTTCAGTTTTGTTATCATGAACATGAAGGAGTGGATTTTTCGCACCTGCAAATGTCAAAACGTTACTTTCTTTATCTATCACACAAATTGACATATCCATTCCATCACGATTATTAGTTTGGTCTTGGTTGAGATGACGACGCACATTTTCATTGAGTGCATCCAAGATTTTGGCAGGAGAAAGAATGCGCTGACTTTCTATTATTTCATACAAAAGATTACTTCCAATAACAGACATAAATGCCCCTGGAACGCCATGTCCTGTACAATCTACGGCAGCAATAACCGTTTTGTTTTCTACTTCAGCTATCCAATAAAAATCTCCAGAAACAATATCACGAGGCTGATAAAAAACAAAACAATCTTCTATTACTGTTTTTATTTTTTCTTTAGCAGGTAACATGGCATCTTGAATACGCTTTGCATAATTAATACTTGCTGTAATATTTTTGTTTTTTTCTTGAATATTATCATACGCATCGGCTAGTTTTAATTGTTGTGCTTCTAACTCTTGATTTTTATCCAAAATCTCATTATTTCGCTTGACTACTTCCACAGTTCGTTCTTCTACCAAACGAGCTAATCGTTTCTGACTAGCCTCCAAACTACTTGTACGCCACTTTATTAGCCCAAAAACAATCCCTATTATCAGAAATAAACCTAAAATTCGTGCTACCCATGTTTGATACCAATACGATTTTATTCTAAACTCAAAAGTAGATTCTTCTCCCCATTCTCCATCTTCTCCTATCCTAGAACGGACATGAAAAGTGTATTTTTTGGCAGAAAGGTTTGAATAAGCAGCTTCTGTTTTTTTGGTCGCAATAAGCCATGTTTTATTGAACCCCTCTAACCACCATTGATATTGAATAGCTGTTGGATTAGAAAAATCGGCTGAATAAAAGTCAAAATTGAGTGTGTTTTGGTCTGCATCTAATGCTAAGTTTTGAGGTAAGTTACTCCAAGCAGAAAGCGAATCAAAACTATCCGTATAAATAGAATCTTGCCAAGAAGTTTGATTTAAAGACAAATTGACTTCACTAATAAATGTTTTTGGAGGAAGAATATTTTTATTTTGTGAAAAATCACATTTTGTAACTCCATTTAGATGTCCTACCCAAATATTTTCTTTACTGTCTCTAAAAATTGCCTTTCCATTTGATTCATCACCAAAAAAACCTTCCTCTTTTCCGTATTTTTCTACTCGCATTAATTTTCCATCCCCTCTAAAATAAGCCTTATTAAGCCCTCGCTGTGTTCCTATCCAAAATTGGTCTAATTTATCTTTTACAGGAAGGATAGAATAAATAATATCTGATGAAAGTCCTTGAGGAGTTTGATAGCTTTGAAATATTTTTCCATCAAAACGATTAAGTCCACCCGAATAAGCAACGACCCAAATAATATCTTTTTTATCAATATAGAGTTGTAAAAGCAAATTATCTCCCAGTCCATCTTCTGTCGTAAAACGCTTAAAATTTGATTTTTCAGTTCCTTTTCCATCCCATTTTACAAGTCCTGAAAAAGTAGCAAACCATAGATTTCCTTTTGAGTCCTGTTTTACATCAATTACGGCTGTTGCATTTAATTCGTTTTTTGCAAATGTATATTTGATGCTATCTCCCTTCAAATCATAACCAACAGCTCCACTAATCTGCGTACATGCCCAAAGGATAGTATCAATTTCTACTAAATTTCTAGCAAAAGCACCTACTGGAAGTCCAAATTTTTGATTAATATTAGTTGTAGCAAAGGTGTTTTTTAGTGTGTCTTCTACAATTTCTATAACTCCAGCACCTGCAGCAGCATATACAGTATCTTCGTTTTTATATCAAAAAGCAGATATTCTTCCAAAAGGACTTAAAGAAGGCACAACAGTTTGAAAGGTCTTGTCTTTATAGAGTGTAATTCCTCCCACAGAACTACCAAGCCAAACTCTATTTTTAGCATCTTCCCCAAAACCAAAAATCATTTTACCTTGCGTACCGTCTTGTGGGGTAAAATTGGTAAAGCGTTCGTTAGGTAATTGAATAACTCCATTTCCACGAGTTCCGACCCAAATACTACCGTATTTATCTTCAAAAATAGTCCCACTAGCAGCCATAATTCCTATAAAACCATTTGCTGCACCATAAGTAGTAAGGAAATTACGATTTTTATCAAAAATAAATATCATGTTGATAGGGTGTGCCACGACATAAATTTTGTCATCAGAAGCGACATAGACTTGCCAACCTCTATTTATGTTTGCACCTGCTGGAATTTTACTTTGAGGAAATTCTATCTTTTCATATTCTTTTGTCTTTGTATCAAAAGATACTAAATCCGTTCTGCCTGTGATAGGTTCGGTTGCCCAAATCCAGTGACTTTCATTGTGGTCTTTGTGTGCTAAAAGAAGATTTTTATTATCTAAAAAAGAAGAGCCATTTTGTGTTTTTGGATAAATGACTTCTCCAAATTGTTTTCCATTAAACATATAGACTTTTTTTCGATGATTTAGATATGTCTCAAAGTCAGTTGTATGCGTTAAAAGTAGTGTTGTTGCTGGTAGGTTACCCAAGTTAGGCTGTTTGTATTCTCTAAATGTTTTTTCGTTTTTTGGTTTCCTGTAAAGAACATTATTTACTCCTGCACCTGCTCCAAAAGCTAATACCCACATATTTTGCCATTTGTCTATCGATAATTGTCCTCCTAAAGACATTGTTCCGTTGAGTTCTGGAAATGAAGTAAAGTTTACACCATCGTATTTTGAAAGGTTTTTATTTTGAGAAAGAATCCAAATATTTCCTTCACTATCTTCTACAACACTATTAAGTAAGTTGCTATTTAGGCCATCTTTTATTCCAAAAACTCTACTGTACCCTACTTTTTTTAAAACACAGAGTTCACAGAAGAACACTAGGGTAAACGCACGAAAAAAAAATTGTACTCGTTTAAAGCAAATCAAGCTAGTTTTTAA
>PFKD01000045.1 GCA_002784125.1 Flexibacter sp. CG_4_10_14_3_um_filter_32_15 | reverse complement strand
TAGATTTTTCCGATATTTGATTATATGTAAATTAAAATATAAATTAAACTGCTCATTATCAAGTACTTAAAAAATGGTAGGGTAGAGTAAAAATAGACTACTCAAAATACCCAAATTTAGAACAAGAAGAAAAACCAAAATGCACTTTGTGTCAGCGTGAAAAACCTCTTAGTTTTCATCACCTGATTCCTAGAAAAATGCACCGAAGAAAAAATTTTTTGAAAGAATTTGGAAAAAAAGAAATGAAAAAACGAGGAATAAATGTGTGCAGAAAATGCCACTCCACTATTCATAAGTTTTGGGATGAAAAAACGCTAGGCGAGAAATACAACACCAAAGAAAAACTCATGGAAACCGAAGAAATGCAGAAATTTGTAGCTTGGGTAAAAAAAGTCAAATAAAGGGGAATTGGGAATTGGGAATTGGGAATTGGGAATTGGGAATTGGGAATTGGGAATTGGGAATTGGGAATTGGGAATTGGGAATTGGAATGATATAATTTTGTGTCAAATTTTGGACACTCAAAAAATATCTGTATTTTGAATAAAAAATTGAAGCTATTTTATGACCAAAATATCCCTTACATTTATGCTTACTGACTTCCAAAAAAAGAAAATGACTCATTTATTTCATTTCTTTGATAGAAATGAAGATGGTTTTATCGAACCCAAAGAATTAGACCAAATTGTTGATAATTTGGCTGTTTCGGAAGATGAAAACGAACAAGCACACCAAAAACGTTTGCAGCAAATGTTTCATCGTTTTTGGAAGCAGCTCATCGATGCAGCCGATGAAAATGGAGACGGAAAAATTAGCTTAGAAGAGTTTGTAGAAGTTCACGAAGTTTTGATTGCAGATTCTGCCTCTTATCAGCGTTATGTCTATCCTTTTATCGAAAGTTTGTTTCATTTAATAGATTTAGATAAAGATAAGCGTTGGGATAAGAAAGAATTTACGCATTTTTACAGTCTGTGCAAACAAAGTCAAGAATATGCCGAAGAAGCATTTTCAAAAATGGACGCTAATAATGATGGTTATCTTTCTCACTTGGAAGTCATTTTTTGCTTTAGAGAATTTTATCTTTCGAATGATAAAAATGCAGTAGGAAATTATTTTTTTGGAAAAATGGAAAACTAAAGTAGTTCAGACATCTTGTCTGAACAGAAATAAAATACTCATTTATATACACAGACTAGGAAGTCTGTGATACAAAAAAAAACAATGAAATTAAAACTCCCAGACGGTCTTTCTATTTATTACGAACATCATTTTATAGATGAGAGCAAATACACGCTTGTTTTTCTGAATGGTTTATCTCAATCGACACTTTCTTGGTTTCCGATTGTACAGGTTTTGAAAAATCAGTTTAATATCGTTTTGATAGACCAAATTTTTCAAGGACAATCCGACCAAAAAGGCGATTACAGAAGTTTTGAGCAGCACGCTGCCGATGTCAATCAAGTTTTAGAAAAAATAAATGCAAAACGAATTGTTCCTATCGGTATTTCGTATGGTGGTGCTGTGGCGATGCGACTTTTGGTAAATTATCCTGCAACCATTGAAAAAGCCGTTTTGCTTTCTACCTTTGCAAACCGAACGCCGTATTTTGATTTTATCGGAACGAGTTGGAGGCGTGCGCTTTTGGTAGGTGGTTACGAGCTTATGCTTGATGTGATGTTGCCTGCTGTTTTAGGACAGGATTATTTTTTTAGTCCTTTGATTCCAATTCAAGACATTCAGAATGCACGATTACTCAATAAAATTAGTTCAGATTCGCTCATGAAACTCATGGACGCAACTGAAAATAGTAGCGATTATAGAGAAGAATTAAAAGCTGTAACCGTTCAAACAAAAGTCATTCATGGCGCACAGGATATTCTGACAACACCTCAAATGGGACAAAATATTGTAGATGCGCTTCCAAATGCAAGTTTTAAATTGTTGCCAAAAAAAGGACATACACTTAATTTAGAAGCAATTCCAGAACTGATAACAGAAATTGAAAGTTTTTTGAAAGTATAATAAATTAAACCTATAAGGTTTTTAAAAAACCTTATAGGTTTGAAGTTAAAAAAAATGAAAAGTTGGCTTTATGATGCTTCTTTGTGGGGATATTGGCAGGGAATAAAACTTGCTGCTCCTTTCCTTGAAAAAGCAAGTTTATTTAGAGAAGGAAGAAAAAATTGGAAAACAGAACTGCAAATAAAGTTTGAAAAAATTAAGCAGCCTGTGGCGTGGTTTCATTGTGCATCTTTGGGTGAATTCGAACAAGGAAGACCACTTATAGAAGCATTCAAAGAACACTATCCTCATTATAAAATCCTTCTGACTTTCTTTTCTCCAAGTGGTTATGAAATTCGTAAAAATTACGATAAAGCCGACGTAATTATGTATCTGCCATTAGATACACAAAAAAATGCTGAATTTTTTATTGAAACAGCAAAACCAAAAATTGTCTTTTTTATAAAATATGAATTTTGGCATCATTTCATCGAAGAAACCCATAAACGCAAAATCCCACTTTTTTCAGTTTCGACGATTTTTAGAGAAGACCAACATTTTTTTAAAGGAAATAGTAAAAATAATTTTTCTGTAAAAATGCTAGAGCGTTTTACTCATTTTTTTGTACAAAATGAACCTTCAAAAGATTTACTCAACAGCATAAACATTGAAAACGTAAGCATCACAGGCGATACTCGTTTTGATAGAGTGGCAACGATTGTTTCTCAAAGAAAAGAATTACCTATTTTAGAAAAATTTATTGGACAAAGTAAATTGCTCGTTGTGGGAAGCTCTTGGCAAGAAGATATTGAAGTAATTGCACCTGCTTTTCAGAAATTCAGAGAATATTTTATAGAAAATAATAAAGACCAAACAGACGAAAGCGATAAAATAAAACTAACCATTGCATCGCACAACATTGCAGAATCTGACCTTCAAAAACTAGAAAAAGCATTTGATTATCTCAAAATAGAGCGTTATTCAAAAGTAAATCTAAACGACAAACAAAGCATTCAAAATTTGCAACAAGCTGATTTACTCATCATTGATAATATCGGACTTTTGTCTTCCATTTATAGTTATGGCGATGTGGCGTATATTGGTGGAGCATTTGGAAAAGGTTTGCATAATATTTTGGAAGCTGCAACTTTCGGAATGCCTATTGTTTTCGGAAATAACAACTTTCAGAAATTTGGGGAAGCAGTAACTTTGTTAGAAAAAAAAGGAGCTTTTTCTATATCGAATGCTAATGAATTAGAAAAATTATTAAAAAACCTTTTTAAAGACGATTATTTTAGAGAACAGATTAACGAAATAACACGCCAATACGTAATTGAGAATACAGGTGCGACAAAACAAATTATGGATTTTTGCAAAACGATTTTATAGTTTATCAGTTATATAACCAATTAGTTGAATTGATTTTCAGTTTTCTAAATCCTATTTCCCAATTCCCAACTCCTATATTTCATGTTGAAGTTTTTTATTATTTCGGCTATTATTCTTTATGTTTTGTATGCTTTTTCTGGCAAAATAATGCAGTTTTTGGCTAAAATTTTATTACGAAAAGTCCAAAAACAAGCTCAAAAACAGTATGAAACACAAAATGATATTCGTCCAGAAGGAGAAATCAGAATCGAAACTCCTCCATCTAAAAATATTAATTCTAATAAAAAATATAATTTTGATAATATAGGCGAGTATGTGCAATTTGAAGAAGTAAAATCAGTAAACAGTAATTAGTTACCAGTTACCAGTTGAATTTCTTTGAAAATTATAATCAAAAAAAGTATTTTGTATTTATCTTCATTCATCATAAGAATCATATAAATCATTTACCAATAAGTTATAGTAGTCATTCAAAAAAAATGAATCAAAAAGGAACATATATCGGAATTACAGTTATTTTACTTTGGCTGCTTAGTCTTAGTTTTTTGCTTAGTGTCTATGAAATAAACTGGTATAACCCCCTTACCTATCTTTTTTTTCTTGTTCAAACTCATCTTTATACAGGAATTTTCATTACGGCACACGATGCCATGCACCACACCGTTTCGAAAGACACAAAAGTAAATAATACCATCGGAACGATTGCAACAGGACTTTTTGCCTTCAATTATTACCCAAGATTATTAAAAAAACACCACGAACATCATCGTTTTGTAGCGACAGACAAAGACCCCGATTTTCATCAGGGAAATTTTTGGATTTGGTATTTTAATTTTGCTAAAAACTACATTACCCTTATTCAGATTATTTTGATGGCGATTACTTATAATATTTTGAAACTCATTTTTCCGATAGAAAATGTTATTTTTTATTGGATGATTCCTTCTGTTGTGGCTACGTTTCAACTTTTTTATTTTGGGACATATTTACCTCACAGACACGCACCTAACAACAAACACCATTCAAGAAGTCAGAAAAAAAATCACGTTTGGGCATTTATTTCGTGTTACTTTTTTGGTTATCACTACGAACACCACGACAGTCCGAATACGCCTTGGTGGAGATTATATCAGAAGAAATAAATGTAGAAGAGGGTGTTGTAGGTCGTCGGTGAGACACCGACAACGGCAGGGTTAGATTTTTTGTAGGGAACTTTTAAGTCAGCGAAGCTAAAATGGCTTGCCTTTTCCTAAACATATTGTGGTTTTGAAATTTCGTAAAAAGAAGAAAAAAATGTATATTTAGTGAGGCAATTTTATTATTTCTCAAATAAATCTTTTCAATTATGCAACTTCAAACATTAAATTTAAAGACACTTTTTATTGCTGCTCTTTGGTTTGTTGTGGCTATTTGTGCAGTAATATCACTGTATTACTTTGGCTATATTCATCATTTCGGTTATACAGATTCAAGAATATGGATTGATATGGGATTTTATGGTGCAATGGCACTTTCTGCTCTTTTTATGGTCATAGGATTTGATAAAAGAAAAACGAAAAAGCGATTCTACAAAAAACAGCTAGAAATTCTGAATTTATTTACAGAAACTAATAGTTCAGTTTCATTACATCAAATTCTATTAAAAACATCTTTTTCAGAAAGCGAAACAAAAGGACTTTTAGAACATTTGGTAGAGAAAAATATACTCATTCCTAGTTTTTCAGAAGAACAAGAATTGATTTATACGACAACTAATGAAACAGACTTAGAAAAATACTTGAAGAAAATCCATTAAAAACTTTATAAAAAGACAAAAAAAGAGTTTGAAATAATTTTCAAACTCTTTTTTGTTTTGATAAAAACAGACCGAGAAATCTGTTGTACATTTTTATTGTACTTGATTCATAATACGAATAGCTTCTTGCAAATGAACATCTTTTTTGAGTTCTTTCTCAAATTTCTCAAAACTAGCTTGTTTTACTGTATCAGCCTTATTTTCAGCTAAATCTTTCTTGACAGCAAAAATTTTGAGTGTTTCATCTGCTTTTGCTAAGTTTTCGTATTTCTTAGATTCTGCTTCCAACGTGCGTTGTAAAGCTCGGTATTCTTCTAAATTGAGTGAATAAAGCGTTTCGTTTCTGCGCTTGTTTAGACGTTTTGCATTTTCATCAATAGAAGAAAAAATATCATCTTTCGAAACTCGCTTATCTGTTTCTTTTTGCACTTTATCCAATTTATAAGAAGGAGTCCATTCTTTGTATTTTGCTTTTTTGATTTCGTCCCATTTCAAAGCATAAGGCTCTTGTTCTTCGCCAAAATCTATGTACGAATACATATCTGGAAGCGTAATATCTGGAACAACGCCTTTAAGTTGAGTAGCTCCACCATTGATACGATAATATTTCTGAATAGTAAGTTTTAAAGCTCCTAACGGCTTAATATTGTCGTATTCATTGCCCAAAACTCTATCTAAATCCATAAAATTTTGAACCGAACCTTTTCCAAAAGTAGGACTTCCCACCACAATACCACGGTTATAATCTTGCACAGCAGCAGCAAAAATTTCAGAAGCCGACGCACTAAATTCGTTTACCAAAACAATCAAAGACTTATCAAAAACAACTTCTTTGTCGGTATCAGAATAAACTTGAGGCAAACTTCCACGCTGTCTGACCTGCACAACAGGACCCGTTTCTATAAAATGACCTACAATTTTGATAACATCGGCAAGCGAGCCACCACCATTATTTCTCAAATCCAAAATCAAGCCTTCTACATTTTCATCGTTGAGTTTTTCCAACTCTTCTTTCATGTCATTTGCAGAAGTACGTCCGTTTTTGTCTTGGAAATTAGCATAAAAAGAAGGTAGTTTGATATAACCAATTTTCTTTCCTTTTTGAGGTTCTAAAATGGCAGATTTTGCATACGTTTCAGCCAAAACAACCACATCACGAATAATCGGAATTACTTTAATAGTTCCATCTACTTTTTTTACAGTCAAACGAACTTCCGAGCCTTTTTTACCACGAATAAGTTGAACGGCATCATCTAAAGGCATATCAATAATCGAAACAGGTTCGCCATCTCCTTGTGCTACTTTTTGGATAATATCGCCTTCTTTTAGGTCGCCTTGTTTCCACGAAGCACTCCCTGGAACAATATTCATTACTTTTATTTCGCCTTCACGTTCTTGCAAAGTTGCTCCAATTCCTTCAAATTGACCCGAAAATTGAATATCAAAATTTTCTTTATCTTTTGGTGGATAATACTCTGTGTGTGGGTCGTAAGCACTTGTAATGCTATTTAGATACAAATTTCTCCAATCCTTTTTCTTCAATCGATACATACGTTTGAAAAATTCAGCTTGGCTTTTTTGTACACCCTGACGAGCAGCTTTTTCTAGTTCAGCTAATGATTTTGCTTTATACCCCTCTTCGTCTTTTTCTTTTTTCTCTTCGGCTTGTAACAAATCATCTAATCGAACCATTACTTGATACTTCAAAAGTTTTCTCCAAACTTCTTTTTGTTCGCTTTCATCTTTTGCATAAACTGATTTATCGCCATCTAATTCGATATTTTCTTTTTTAGTAAAATCAAAAGGGTTTGCAAGAACTTCTGTACTTATTTCTTCTGATTCTTTTAGTCTTTGTTCGAAAATTTCGTAAGCTGCATTGAAGAAAGCATAATCGCCTTGCATGGCTTGGTCGTCAATAAGATTTTTCTGCGCTTCAATTTTCTTAAAATCTTCTTGCGTAAAATAACGTTTATTATTATCCATTCTCTTCAAAAACAAATCAAATGTTTTGGCTGCAAAATCATCATCTAAGGCTAGAGGTTGATAATGTTGAGCTGTAAGAGCCTGTACTAAAAGAGTGAGTAAAAAACGATTTTTTTCTTCATTATCTTCATCTGGGTCGTCTAAAGCAGTCAAACTAGGATATTGTAAGGCTACGTTTTGAGCCACCATTTCCATCGGAACTTGATTAGAATCCAATTCTTGTGCATCTGCACTTGTTTGGTTTTGATTGCAAGAAGATAATAAAAGAAGAGCAAAGGCACTTAAATAAGTAAATTTAGCCGTCGATTTAAGTTTGGAGGTAATGGATTGCTTTGCTTTCTGAAAAAGACTACTTTCTTCTTTTTCAATATCTGAATATATATTTTTAAGGTATGTTTTCATGTATAATTGTATAAGATTGGATAATTTCAAATTAAGAACAGATAAAATACTTATCCCTTAATACTTGATATTTTTTTATAATAAATACTTTATGATGGAACTTATAGAAGTTTAGGCTAAAAAACTAAGCCAAAATACATACTATTTTTATGATGGAACTTATAGAAGTTTAGGCTAAAAAACTAAGCCAAAATACATACTATTTTTCAAAATAAGGCATTTAGAGACACTTATTTGATTTATTTTTGATTTAACGGACTATAAATAACATTTGTTAGTTTTTTTGTCAAAATAATACCTCCTATTATACAGTTATTTGATTGGGCAAATTATGAAATAAACTGATTTTTAAGGTTTTGAAAGAAGTAAATCATAAAAAGAATAAAAAGTAAATTATATAGGCTTATTTTTTGCCTTTTAATTTTCGTATTATTTTGTCTTATCAATAGAATAACAGAACTTTGTTGTCTTACTAAGAAAGACAAAATCCTTCAAAAACTATATCAAAAAATGAATTCTTTTAAAACTTTATGAAAAATATACGACAACTAATATATATTCTATTCTCCATATCTGTACTGACCTCGTGTTATCTAACAGACTTAGACTCAATACCTCCAAATTCTGTAAAAGTAGCAGTAGAGGGTGCAGTCATTCAAGACCAAGGTTCAGTAATCGAATATGGAACGTTGCGAGTTTTTAAGGACTCAGTTACTAGAAATTATACACTAACGAATACAAGTGGGCAAATGCTTCGTTTTAGTAAAATTACAAGTGATAATCAAGATTTTTTTGTACAACTAGAAAAAGATACAACAGCTTTGTTTCCAACAGAAACTCTAAAGTTTTCAGTTACTTTTTCTCCAAGACTAGGAGGCGAAACGATAGGCAAAATTAGTTTTTCTACCAATGACCCAGCTTTTCCTGTTTTTAGTTTTGGAGTGAAAGGAGAAGGTATTACACCTCCCGAAATTGTAGGAAATAATTCTCCTCAATTTGATACTTTAAATGGGGTATTTTTAGGAGCAGGAGAACCTAACGGAACACTATTTACAGTAGAGATTTATATTGAAGACACTTATGATAGAATAGACCCTGCAAGTCTTAGTGTAGAACTTCAAGCTCTATTTAGTAATGGCGACCGACCTGCACCTGTAATCAAAACACCTAATCAAATTACGCTTAGTGAAGACAAAACACGTCTTTCATATAGTTTTGCTATTCGTTTTGGACAAAGTAATTTTGTTGATGTAGAAACAAAACTTATTCTTGGAAATGGAGACATATCGAATGCTTTCAAGACACGAATAGAAAGACCAGGAGGTGCAAATTAATTGTTTCGTTCTTGTTCTCAACAAAGGACATTTACTTGAATAAAGTGAATGTCCTTTTTTATTTGGTAAAAATTGTATTTAATTATCTCTCAAAAAATCAATACATTTGAAAGAACAATAACAACTTTTTCTATATTTGATTTCTCTCTAATGGACGTAAATTAAATAAACTACTATTTTCAGAATTGCTAATTTATTAATAACTAATGATTTTAATTTGTAATTAGCTACACTGAATATTTATTTCGTAATTTTTAATTCGTAATTGATCCTAATGAATCCTTCTAAATGGCTTTGGCTCGCTAGTCTTGCTCTTCTTCCTTTTCTTTTTGCCAAAAATGGACAAACTCAAATTGATTCGGTTCTTTTCAGAACTTCAATTTGGACTGCTGCCAATTTTTTGATTTTGGCTTTTAGCTTGAAAGAAATTCCTTTTTCTATCTTCAAAAAAATAGGACTACTTTCTTTTTTGGGTTACGCAGCTATCGGGATTTTGAGTTATTTACTTGTTCATTTTTTGTATGCTCCTTTTCAGCTTGAGGGCGTTTCAGAGATTATACGACTGATAAATTGCTTTTTTTCTATCGTTTTCTCTATTCATTTTATCCAAAAGGAAGAGAAATTATTATCCTTACTTGCCAAGATTATTTCTCTACAAGCTGTTCTTTTGGCAGTAATTGGGGTTTTGCAATCTATGGAAGTTTTAGAAAATTGTGCTGATGGAGTTGCGCCTTGTGGCTTTTTGGTGAATCGGAATCTTTTTGGTTCTTATTTGGTCTTAGGACTTCCTTTTGCGCTTTTGGGTTTTAATACTATCATTCAAAAAGAAAATAAAGAAGAAAATAATTTTGTCAATATCGTATTTTATCTAGTGGGAATAATTCTTATTTTGATAGGAATTTACCTTTCTCAAACTCGTAGTGCTTACGTTGCAACGGCTTTTATAGGACTTTTATATCTGCTTTATTTCTTACTCAATCTTCGTTTTTTGTATGTTGCCCTTACTGTTTTGGTTTTGGGAGGTATTGGTGGGTTTGTTTTTTATAAATATTCAATTTTAAATATTGAAAATTTTGACCAAAATGCTAAAGAAAAAAGCTGGAGAGATTTGACACAAACAGACAGCCAAGCCGAACGACTTTTACTTTGGGAAAAGACACTTTCTATGATAAAAGAAAATCCATTTTTAGGAGTAGGTTTTCAAAATTGGAAGTATCAAATTCCAAAATATAGCTTAGAAGGACTTAGAAGTGAACAAAATGAAGTTAATGTTCAACGTCCTCACAATGATTACCTGTGGATAGCTGCCGAAAGTGGGATTATTACGCTGCTGTTTTATCTTTTTTTGATGGGATATTTGCTTTATGTTGGAATAAAAAACAAAAATATTTTGGTGCTTGTTGTTTTTGCTTTTCTGATTGATTCTGTTTTTTCTTTTCCAAAAGAACGAATTGTTCACACACTAATTTTGGCTACCAGTTTTGGAATTATTTTGATAGATGATAAGAAATTATTTAGCAAAAAATCGCTTTCAGAATCTACTACAAAGAAGGAAATTAATGAAGTAGAAGAAATTAAAATTGAAGAAAAACCAGTCATTCAAAACTCAAAAACTCAACAAAAAACAAATAAAAAAAATAAAAACAAAAAAGGAACTCAAGGAAAAACCCAAAAAGCAGTTTCACAACAAACTCAACAACCTCAAATCGTTCTTCCAACTTTCAAAACTATTCCTACTTATTTAGCTTATTCAAGTCTGTTTGTTTTGGGAATTTGTTTTTATATTTCCTTTATTCAAAACCGAGATAAAGCCAAAACGATTGATTTACTTATCAATAATCAAAGCCGAAATTTTAATGCTGTTTTGCCTTTAGCAGACCAAATAAATCAATATTTTGTGCCTTCTGATTATTTTATAAACTCGGTTTATATGCACAAAGGATATGCGTATCTCAACCTACAAAATTCAAAAGCAGCCAAGGAAAATTATCTAAAAGGGCTTAAACAAATGCCGTATAATATTGCTCTTTTGAAACAAGTAGCTGTTCTTTATCAAAATGAAAAAAAATATGATAGTGCTATTTTTTATTATGAGAAAATGCAAAAAGTAATTCCACATTTACCAGAAACGTATCAACAAATGTATAATAATTATTTACTAAAAGGAGATACTTTGAGCGCAAAAGAAATGATAGAAAAATGCCCTGCACCTTGTAAGTAGTTTTAAAATAAGGCGAATAAGTCGTATATTCAACGCATAATTTGCAGCGAATACGATTTTTTATTCTAAATCAATCAAGAATGTATATTTATGAACAAAACGATTATCCTAATTTTACTTGGCAAGATGAAAAATTAATTTTTCTTTTAGGAAAAGTAAGGCATTTACAAGGAAAAATTATAGGTAAAATGGAAAGTCTTGGTTTTGAGTTGCAAAATGAAGCGACTTTAGAAACTATCGTTTTAGATGTTGTAAAATCGACAGAAATAGAAGGCGAAAATTTGGATGTTCAGCAGGTTCGCTCTTCGATTGCCAAACGTTTGGGGATAGAAATTTCCGATTCGGTTTATTCTCAAAGAGATGTAGAAGGCGTAGTAGAAATGATGCTTGATGCAACTCAAAACTTTGAAACAGAATTGACAAAAGAGCGACTATTTGATTGGCATTTTTCTTTATTTCCAACAGGAAGAAGTGGAATGTACAAAATCAAAGTAGGAGATTTTCGCAATGACGAAAAAGGTAGAATGCAAGTTGTTTCTGGAGTTTTAGGCAAAGAAAAAATTCATTATCAAGCTCCTTCTGCATCAGATTTGGAAAGGGAAATGACACAGTTTTTGGATTGGATAAATGATAGCAATTCTAGCAAAAAAGTGCAAATTGACCCAATTTTGAAAGCTGCTATTGCTCATCTTTGGTTCTTGACTATCCACCCTTTTGAAGATGGAAACGGACGAATTGCCCGTGCTATTGCTGATATGATGCTCTCTCGTGCAGACCAAACCAAACAGCGATTTTATAGCATGTCGGCTCAAATTAGAATAGAGAGAAAAGAGTATTATTCTATTTTAGAACAAACTCAAAAAGGAAGTTTAGATAGTACTGACTGGTTAGAATGGTTTTTGAATTGCCTTTTGAATGCTTTAAATTCTTCTGATATAGTGATTCAAAAAGTAGTAAAGAAACATCATTTTTGGGCTAAAAATGCTCAAATGCAGTTTAATGAAAGACAAATAGTTGTTTTGAATAAATTATTAGACGATTTTTATGGAAAACTAACTACTTCTAAATGGTCAAAATTGACAAAATGTTCGTCTGATACTGCTCTTCGTGATATTAATGATTTAGTAGAAAAAGGAATTTTAAAAAAACAAAATGCAGGAGGAAGAAGTACAAGCTATGAATTAAATTTAGAAAAAAATGAAAAATAAATCAAAACCCAAAAAAACGTTTAGACAGAAATTAAAAACCTTTTTCAAACGAACTTTTTACACTCTTTTAGCTCTACTTATTATGCTTACAGTTGCTACAAATCTGATTTTAAGACAAGACAAATTTGGAAAACTTCCTGATGGAAAACGCTTAGAACGTATTTCATTAATTACTCCAATTATCGGTCAGAAAATAGAAGTTCAGAATCTAAATCAATCTTTTGAGAATTGGTGGGAAGGATTAGAATAACGTGAACTTGGAATTAGAAGTAGTCTTTTAGTTTGTATGTCGTCGGTGAAATACTAATAATGGCAAAGAATAAAAAAGCAGAGGTTTTTGAGAAAAACTAAATTTTTAATGTATATTGTTGTACTTTTTATACTACAAATTTTGTAAAGAAAAAATGACAATAAAAGAATACATAGAAATAGTAAGCAAAAGACTTCAATCTGGAATTTCAAGAGAACATTCCTACAGAGGCGACTTAGAAATACTGATTAGAGATTTGGTTAAAGACATTGAGATAACAAACGAACCTGCAAACGTAACCGATTGTGGGAATCCTGATTATGTAATCACAAAGGGAAAAATTCCGATTGGATACATTGAAGCAAAAGATATTGGTAAAGATTTGAACAGCAAATCATTCAAAGAACAATTTGATAGATATAAAAAAGCGTTAGACAATCTGATAATAACGGATTATGTTTGGTTTCAATTTTTTCAAAATGGCGAACTGGTTCACGAAATAAAAATTGGAGAAATTGAAAATAATAGAATAAAACCCATTCCAAAAAATTATGCAAAATTTGAGAATCTAATAAAAGATTTTTGTTCATTTATCGGACAAACTATCAAATCGCCAAAAAAATTAGCTGAAATGATGGCTGGTAAAGCTCGTCTTTTGCAAGATATTTTGGAAAAAACCATTACTTCTGACGAAAAAACAAAAGAAAATTCGTCGATAAAAGCGCAATATGACAGTTTTAAAAAATTATTAATTCACGATTTAGAACCTCAAAGTTTTGCTGATATTTATGCTCAAACACTAGCATACGGAATGTTTGCAGCACGATTGCACGATGAGAGTTTAAATGATTTTAGCCGACAAAAAGCAGCAGAATTAATCCCAAAATCGAATCCATTTCTAAGAAAACTATTTAGTTACGTAGCAGGACCTGATATTGATGAGCGAATCATAACTGTTGTCGACAATTTAGCAGAAGTATTTAGAGCGACCGACTTAGAAGAAATATTAAAAAACTTTGGAAAAAATACAGAAACGAGCGATCCAATAATTCATTTTTATGAAACTTTTTTGGCTGAATATGACCCAAAATTACGTAAAGCAAGAGGCGTTTGGTACACGCCAGAACCAGTCGTAAATTTCATTATTCGTTCGGTAGATGAGATTTTGAAAACAGAATTTGATTTACCACAAGGTCTTGCTGATACAAGCAAAACCAAAATAAAAGTAAAAACTGATATTGCTGACAAAAATTTTAAAAGTGGTTACAAGGAAGTAGAAAAAGAAGTTCATAAAGTACAAATTCTTGACCCAGCAACAGGAACTGGAACTTTTTTAGCAGAAGTAGTCAAATATATTTATAACAAAAACTTCAAAACCATGCAAGGTGCGTGGAGTGGGTATGTAGAACAGCATTTGATACCAAGACTAAACGGTTTTGAGTTGTTGATGGCTTCTTATGCCATGGCGCATCTAAAATTAGATATGTTATTGACTCAAACAGGTTATAAATCCAATAAAAATGAAAGATTGAATATTTATCTGACCAATTCTTTAGAAGAACACCACCCAGATACAGCCACTTTATTTTCAAATTGGTTGAGCAATGAAGCCAATGAGGCAAATTATATCAAACGTGATGCGCCTGTCATGTGTGTGATTGGAAATCCTCCCTATTCGGTAAGCAGTATGAATAAAGGAGAATGGATTGAGAATTTGATAAAAGATTATAAAAAGAATTTAACAGAAAAATCATATAATTCTCTTTCTGATGATTATGTAAAATTTATACGTTATGGACAGCATTGTATTCAAAAAAATGGCGAAGGAATTTTAGCTTATATTTCGAATAATAGTTTTATTGATGGGATTACGTTTAGACAAATGCGAAAAAACCTGTTAGAAACTTTTGACAAAATTTATATCGTTGATTTGCATGGAAATGCTAAAATGAAAGAAATTTCTCCTGACGGTTCGCCAGACCAAAATGTTTTTGATATTATGCAGGGGGTTTCTATAAATATTTTTGTAAAAACAGGACAAAAAGAGGATAATCAATTAGGAAAAATTTTTCATTTTGATTCGTTTGGTAAAAGAGAAATAAAATATCCTTTTCTTTTAAATAATTCTGTTTCTACACTTAAATGGAAATTATTAAAAAATAAAAGTCCTTACTTCTTTTTTGTTCCTAAAAATTTTGGAGATGAAAAAAAATATAATACAGGTTTTTCGTTGAGTAAAATTTTCATTTATAATAATGCTGGTTTGGTTACTTCAAGAGATGAATTAATTATACAAAATAATAAAGAAAGTGTAAAAAATATTATTAATGACTTCAAAAACTTAGATGTTCTTGATATAAAACAAAAATATAATGTAGATGACAGTAGAGATTGGACAGTAGAAGGTGCAAAAAATGACGTAATTTTCACAAATTGTGATGAAGATAATATTACGAAAATTGATTACCGACCTTTTGACAGTAAATTTTTATATTATACAAGCAAGTCAAAAGGATTTATTTCTTACCCAAGAAACGAAATTTTAAGACATTTAAAATCAAATAATATTGCATTAATTAGTACCAAATTACTCTCTTCAACTTCATATAATCATTGTTTTTTGAGTAAAAACTTGATAGACAAATGTACAATTTCGAATAGAGGAAAAGAAACAAATTATGTTTTTCCTCTCTACTTTTATTCTGATAACTTAAAAAATTCTCTTTTCACATCAAAATCAGAACAAAAAAAGCACGATTTGATGATACAAATAAAGTCTGCAAAAGCTAGTCACAAACAAATGAAAGACTTTTTTGATAAAACAGTTTTGCCCTATTTTGAAAGCATAAAAGACCCTAATGAAGAAATAATAAAGCTGTTTGAAGAACACAAGACTACTTACGAAGAGTCTATTTCGAATTTAGAATACTTAAAAGAGCAATTAAAAAACTTAGAAAATCCAAAAACTGAAACAATACAAACAGAAACACAACGAAAACCCAATCTAAATCAAAAAATAGTAAAAGAAATAGCCAAAAAACTAGGCTTAGAATTTACGCTGGAAAAAAGTAAAGATGCACAGTCGTGCATCTCAACATTTGCGCCTATTGATATTTTAGATTATATCTATGCTGTTCTGCATTCGCCTAATTATAGAGAAAAATACAAGGAGTTTTTGAAGATAGATTTTCCTAGAGTTCCTTATCCAAAAGATACAAAGACGTTTTGGGAATTGGTAAAACTAGGTAAAGAAATTAGAGAAATTCATTTATTAGAAAGTAATAAAGTAGAAAATTATATCACGACCTATTCAGGAGATGGCGATGATATTATTACTACCAAAATTGCCAAAAAAGATTGGAAACTAACAGACAAAAAAACTAAATTGGGCAGAATTTATATAAATGAAACCCAGTATTTTGATAACATTCCTTTAGTCGCTTGGGAGTTTTATATTGGTGGTTATCAACCTGCTCAAAAATGGCTAAAAGACCGAAAAGATAGAAAACTCAGTTATGAAGATATTCTACATTATCAAAAAATCATTGTTGCGCTATCCGAAACGGATAGACTGACGAAGGAAATTGATGAGGTGGAGATTGAATAAAAAATTAAACAACCAAAACAACTAAAACAATGAAAAATAAATTTAAAATAGGTGACTTTGTAAAAGTAAAAAATGGAATTAAAGACCCTGATTATGACTTTATTTTTACAGACGACTCGCAAGGCGAAATAACTGAAATAGACGGAACTCTATTGACTATAGAGTTTGATAATAAAACAGTAGCAGATTTTGACCTTGATTATCTAATTCAAATAATCAAAGATGGTGCAGAGGGCAATGAAATTTGTTTGGAGGCATCTGATGTTGAACTAACTTCAGAAAGAGATTGGACAGACCAAGAAGAACAAATAGCTAACGTTAGATTATATTGGATTTGGAGGTTTGAAGACAATTTGAAGGAATATTTGAATTATTTTAGTGAGGTAGATGTAGATAATGAGTATGAGATTTATTATACATGGATTAATTATTTGAATGAGAAATTACAATTTCCACTTGAAACAGAAGTAGTTGAATCAGACAGTGGAGGTTTGAGATTTGGAGAAAAAGTAAAATTATTAGATATTGAGGAGGAGGTTGATGAAAAATACGGTGTTTTAGGAATTGGTAAAGCACAAAAAGGCGCAATTACTTGTCCTATTTGTAATTTAGAAGTAATTGACAAAAAGAGTAAAAGCTATCAACCATTAAAAGATTATTGTATATGGTTTGCTAATCGATAATTTTTTTATAAACCTTAAAGAAAAACAAAAATGGCACTATCTATTGAAAATTCGCAGAAAAAACGTTATTTCATTAAATCAAGAACAACAAAAAAGGGAAATACAACTTACTACCTAACTACCAAAGAAGATGAAAGTTGCTTGGACGAAATTCCTGAAGGATATGAAGTTTTTGAAAAATATGATTCTGGTTCATTATTCATCAGAAAAAAAATAGAATCACTTTTTACACAAGTAGAAATTGATAAACTAAGAAAACACTTAGACAAAAATAAATCAATATACGATTATCGTATTAATGTTCACGGAAAAAACATCGCTATCTATACGGCTGAATCATTTCGTTTTGAAGAACGCATGAGAATAAAAGTTTTTGAAGATGGCTCAGAAAGAGATTTTGAGGTAGAACGATATTGTTACAGAGGTTCGGTTGATGATTGGATTACAATAGGAAGCGAATCAGATATTGACAAAATTGGAACTGAATATTTAATTCATTTGGGTAAAGAATCTTATTATGAATTAAACAGAATAATATAATAAACTGTCGTTTATTCAGTTGTTGTCGGTGTTTCTACACCGACAACTTTTCACTCCTAAAAAAACAATTCCTTCATCAAAATATAGCTTCCCATTATCAGCACAAACCAACCAAAAATAGGTTTGAGTTTTTTTCCATCTATCCGTTTTGAAAGTGCCATTCCTATAAAAATTCCTGCAATAGACATAGCAGAAAGAATCAAAAGAAGTTTCCAATCCGTTTGCATTTGATTTTGAGAAACCAAAAAACCAAAGAAAGAATTGAGTGTAATAATGGTAAGTGAAGTACCAATGGCTTCTTTCATTTCCAAGCCCAACAGAAAAACCAAAGCAGGAATAATAATAAATCCACCTCCTGCACCCACCAAACCAGTAATAAGACCAACTATCAAACCTTGCAAAATAACCATTGGATAATTGAAAGCCTTTTTTTCTACATCTGAATCTGTGTTTGGAGTTTTTGGAGCTGCATTTTTTGAGGTAATCATTTTATAAGAAGCCAATATCATCAAAACAGCAAATAATGCCATCAAGAAAATTCCTTTTGTAAGAACAAAACTTCCTACACTAAAAATCTCCTCAGGAATAGCAGGAACTAAATAATGTCTAGTCAAGAAAACCGAAAAAATAGACGGAATTCCAAACACTAAAGCCGTTTTCATTCTAACCAAACCCTGTTTGAAATAACTAAATGCGCCCACACTACTCGTCAGTCCGACCACAAAAAGTGAGTAAGCCGTCGCCACAACAGGCTCAACACTAAATAAATAAACCAAAACGGGAACAGTCAGAATACTTCCACCTCCTCCAATGAGTCCGAGTGAAATTCCAATAAAAATTGCTGAAAAGTAACCTATAAATTCTATCATAATGGTAAGTTAAACTATTTTTTTCTTACAAAAATGAGGAATTTAAACTGCCTTATCAGCTACTTTTGTTACAGAATCTAAAGAATTGTGATTTTATTTCTACCTAATTCTACCATTCCATTATTTTCAAGCTGTTTCAGAAGTCTTGAAACGACAACTCTAGCCGTAGCAAGTTCATTGGCGAGTTGTTCGTGGGTAATAGAAATCGTTTTTGAGCCTGTCAGTTCTATTTTTTTATTTAGAAGATGCAAAAGACGTTCATCTACTTTCTTAAAAGCCATCGCATTGACGACATCTAAAAGCTCTTCAAAACGCTTGTGATACAACCTAAAAATATAATCCAACCATTCGGGATATTCTTTTATAAATAGCATTACCTTTTCAATCGGCAAAAACAAAATTTGGGCATCTTCTTCTACTTCTGCACGTACTTTACTCGCTTCATTGTGCATTCCTCCCAAAAAAGACATAATACAACTTTCGCCCGATTTGATATAATAAAGAAAAATTTCTCTGCCATCTTCTTCTGTTCTGATAACTCTGATACTTCCCTTTGCAATAATTGGAATAGAACGAATAGAAGATTCTTCTTCCAAAATTACATCGCCTGTTTTGTAGTTTTTGATGATACTATTATCGTAGAGTTTTTGGGTAAGTTCTGGCGAAGTTTTGAATTCTGTGAACGTTTGAAGCATTATTTTTTTGATTGATAAATGATAACTGTAATTTTGCAAATAGTAAAGTCAAATCCTGTTATCTTTGTTTGAAATATGAAAATACTTAATTAAAAATTATGCTTACAGATACATTATTATTAATAGCACCCAATCATTTTACTGCAAATCCTGATACGCTTGCTACTAATTTTTATCAAAATAAAGTAACAGGAGATATTGACACTCAAAAACTTGCCAAACAGGAATTTGATTTATTAGTCAAAGAATTACACAAATTTGGTATAAAAACAATCGTTTTACCTGCCAAAAAAGAACCTATTACACCCGATGCACTTTTTCCAAATAATTGGATTTCTTTTCATTCTAACTCTGATAAAAAAGCCGTTTTATATCCTATGTGTGGCCAAAACAGAAGATTAGAACGCAGAAACGATGCTATCGAAGAAGCTCAAAAGTTAGGCTTTCAAATTGATGAAATTATAGATTTGACTAACTTTGAGAATCAAAATAGTTTCTTAGAAGGAACAGGAAGTTTGATTTTGGATAGAGAAAACAAAATTGCTTATGCCTGTCTTTCGCAGCGCACCGATAAAAATTTGATTGATTTATTTTGTAAGAAAATGAATTATGAAAGCATAGTTTTTACATCAGAACAAGAAACAAATGAAGGTTGGAAACTAATTTATCACACCAACGTAATGATGTCGGTAGGAGAAAAAATAGCTGTTGTTTGTTTAGAATCTATTAGAAGTGAAGCTGAAAGAAATAATTTAGTCAAAAAGCTAGAAGAAACAAGAAAACAAATCTTAGATATAAGCCTTGAACAAAAACATCATTTTGCAGGAAATATGTTGCAAGTCAAGAACACAAAAAGCGAAACGTTTTGGGTCATGTCAGAAGCTGCTCACAAAATTCTTTCAAAAAGTCAATTAGATATTTTACAAAACGAAAGCAAGATTATTTCTAGTCCTATTCCTACGATTGAAAAGTATGGTGGTGGAAGTGTTCGTTGTATGCTTTGCGAAGTATTTTAATTCTATTCTAAATCAGACTCTTTCCAAATTAGCCTTTTAAGAAAGTTTATTTGCAAATATGACAACAAATTTCTCACTTTTGTAGTATTAAGTACCACAGACTTCCTAGTCTGTGAGTCAAAATCAAATTTTCAATACTAACACAGACTAGAAGTCTGTGATACAGAATGAATAATTTCCCCCACATATCGCAAAACCTCAAAACCCGCTTTCCATTTTTTTGGATAGTCATGAGTTTGTTTTTGCTTGTTGGACATTCATTTACACCTCACTGTCATCATCAACATGTAGTTTGTCAATCAAATTCTGTTCATACACACAAGGCAACACCTTCCAACTTTTTTACTTTGCTCTATTCTCCCAACATAGGAGAAGAACATTTGCATAATTTTACAGAAGAAGGTAATTCTGTTTCTAAAGAACTTCAAAAAATAGCTAAACAAGATATAAATTCTACGGCTATTTTCATAGATTTTTCTACTGCCCAAAACCACACAAAACAAGCAGTAGTTTCTAGTAAAAATACGTATGTGTGTTTCTTTTCACATACTATACAAGATATTCTTTTTAAGAATATTCCTCTTCGTGCGCCCCCTGTTTTAGCATAATCTTTCGATTTATTTTTTCATGTGTTCGTTTCCTAAGAAACGAACCTAATGCCGTTGCTGGTGTCCCACCAACGAGATCATCATTACAAATCAAAAATTTTATGTTAGACAACCTAATCGGATTTTCTATCCGTAATAAATTCATTGTCTTTATGGGGGTGTTGGCTCTCATTGGTTGGGGAACGTATTCTCTTCTCAATTTGCCTTTAGATGCCGTTCCAGACATTACCAACAATCAAGTTCAGATTGTTACGCAGTCGCCTACTTTAGCACCACAAGAAATTGAGCGTTTTATTACTGCTCCTGTCGAACTTTCAATGGCAAATTTGCCAAATGTGGTTGAAGTGCGTTCGGTTTCAAAATACGGTCTTTCAGTCGTAACCATTGTTTTCAAAGAAGAAACAAAGCTTTTGGAGGCTCGTCAGCTTGTTAGCGAACAACTAACAGCTATTTCTGGCGAAATCCCTACTCATTTGGGCGTTCCTTCTTTAATGCCTATCACAACAGGACTGGGCGAAATTTATCAATATACACTCAAAATAGAAGAAAAATTCAAAAATAAATATTCTATTACTGACCTAAGAACGATTCAAGATTGGATTGTAAAAAGGCAAATGGCAGGTATTGAAGGAGTTGTAGAAGTGAGTTCTTTTGGTGGAAATCTCAAACAATATGAAGTTTCTGTCAATCCTTCGACCTTGCAGGGTTTGGGAATTACGTTGAATGATATTTATGATGCTTTGGCGATGAATAATTCCAATGGTGGGGGAAGTTATATCGAAAAAACGCATTATAGATATTATGTCAGAACGGAAGGATTAATTAATTCTTTGGAAGAAATCAAACAAATTCCTATCAAGGTCAGAGATTCAAAACCTATTTTGATTGGCGAAATTGCCGAAGTAAAAGAAGGCTATGCACCACGATTAGGCGCAATGACACAAGGAGGAACAGGCGAAGCAGTCGGTGGAATTGTCTTGATGCTAAAAGGCGCAAACTCATCAGAAGTCATCAAAAATATCGAAGAGCGTGTAAAATTAGTGCAAAAAGCATTGCCCAAAGGAGTCAGTATTGTTCCGTATTTGGAGCGTTCCGACTTGATTGGAAGAGCTATTGCAACCGTTACCAAAAACTTGGCAGAAGGTGCATTGATTGTAATTTTTGTTTTGGTCTTGCTTCTAGGGAATTTTAGAGCTGGTTTTATTGTCGCTTCTGTGATTCCTTTGGCTTTGATGTTTGCTTTTGGAATGATGCATCTTTTTGGCGTTTCGGCAAACCTTATGAGTTTGGGAGCGATTGATTTTGGGTTGATTGTAGATGGTTCGGTTATCATTGTTGAAAACGTCGTCCATCAACTCTACAAAAAATACAAAGGTCAAAAACTAAATACAGAGCAGATGGATAATGCCGTTTTGGATTCTTCTCTACAAATTCGTCAATCGGCAGCCTTTGGAGAAATTATTATTTTGATGGTTTATTTACCCATTTTGGCACTTACAGGAACAGAAGGAAAAATGTTTAAGCCTATGGCAGAAACCGTAATTTTTGCTATTTTGGGAGCATTTATTTTGTCTTTGACGTATGTTCCGATGATGTCGGCTTGGCTTTTATCCAAAAATGTAAAAGAAAAACACAGTTTTGCAGAACGAATTTCAAATTCAATTATGCAAGCTGCCGAAAACTTTTATATACCTATTCTCAAAAAATCATTACAATTTGGAAAAAGTATTGTAGTCATTTTTGTACTCATTTTTGGTGTGAGTGTGTATATGTTTTCACAAATGGGTGGCGAATTTATCCCAACTTTAGAAGAAGGCGATTTTGCGATGCAGCTTACGCTACCAGCAGGAAGTTCTTTGGAGGAAAGTATCAAAACCAGTACAGCAGCAGAACAAATTTTGATCAAAAACTTCCCTAATGAAGTCCGTGATGTCGTTTCAAAAATCGGTACAGCCGAAATTCCGACCGACCCCATGTCTATCGAAACTGGCGATATTATGATTTTATTACGACCAAAATCAGAATGGACAACCACGCAAGACCAAGAAGAATTAGTTAGCAAAATGAAAACGGCTTTAGAGATTTTGCCTCATGCAGAATTTGAATTTTCACAGCCTATTCAACTTCGTTTTAATGAACTTATTACAGGCGATAAATCAGATATTGCCATTCGTCTTTTTGGCGAAAATTTGGATACGCTTTATAGTTACGGACAACAAATAGGCGCACTTTCTGAAAATATTGAAGGTGTCGGAGATGTCAGAGTAGAACAGATTGTCGGACTTCCTCAATTTGTGGTTCAGTTTGATAGGCAAAAATTAGCTCAATACGGAATTACGATTGATGATGCAAATAAACTTGTCGAAACGGCTTTTGCAGGTGGTTACGCAGGAACGATTTACGAAGGCGAAAAGCGTTTTGATTTGGTGGTTCGTTTGTCTGAAAAAGATAGAAACAAAGCTGAAACGTTAGAAAATCTATTTATTTCGATTCCTTCGGCTACAAATAATGTAATTTCAAGTCAAGAGGATATTTTACAAGTTCCTTTAAATACGGTTGCAAAAATCAAGCGAATTGAAGGTGCAGCGCAGATTTCAAGAGAGAATACACAGCGAAAACTTACCGTCGGAATCAATGTCAGAGGGCGAGATGTAGAATCTTTAGTCAATGAGCTTTCTGAAAAAATTGATGCTCAAATTAAATTACCTACTGGTTATTTGGTTACCTATGGAGGACAATTTGAAAATCTACAAGCTGCAAAAGCTCGTTTACAAATTGCCGTTCCTGTGGCTTTACTTCTCATTTTTGCCCTTCTTTTTATTACGTTTGGTTCGCTTCAACAAGCGACTTTGATTTTTACTGCTATTCCACTTTCTGCCATTGGTGGCGTTTGGGCGTTGCATTTGCGTGATATGCCGTTCAGTATTTCGGCTGGAGTTGGTTTTATTGCCCTTTTTGGTGTAGCTGTTTTGAATGGAATTGTGTTGATTGCTCGTTTTAATGACCTTAAAAAAGAAGAAGATACAACTGAAACTCTATCATTAAAAGAACGCATCAAACTGCGAATCATTCAAGGCACAAAAGACCGTCTAAGACCTGTTTTGATGACTGCCCTAACGGCTGCATTAGGTTTTTTACCGATGGCACTTTCGACGGCAGCAGGGGCAGAAGTTCAGAAACCTCTTGCAACCGTTGTGATTGGTGGACTTATTACAGCAACCGTTTTGACACTTATTGTTCTTCCTATTTTATATGGATTTTTGGAAAAACGCAAATAAGTCGCTCGTGGGAACACGAGCAATGGATAAATTTAATTTTTATTCATTTTCTGTTCCGTTAGGAACTTCATAATAAATACTACCGTTGCTCGTGTCCTCACGAGCGACATAATCATCATAAAAAATGAAACCATCAAAAATAATAATCTTTCTATTTTTTCTATTGATTCAGTTTCCTGTTTTTTCACAAACGGATTCCTTAAAAAAATCTTCTTTGGATAAAATAATTGAAATTGCTTTTTCGAATAATGGATTATTACAAAATAATAAACTAGATATTGAAAGTTCAATTATTCAGCAAAAAGGAGCTTTTTCTATTCCAAAAACGGCTATTTCCTTTCAATATGGAAATATAAATAGCGATTACAAAAGTGATGTAGTCGTACAAGTTGTCCAAAATTTTAATCCTATTGGTTCGATTTGGGCAAACAAAAAAGCCTTTCAAGCACAAGAAATGAGCGCAGAAGCACATCTGAATTATCAAAAAAATGTCCTCAAAAATCAGATTAGCCAACTTTATTACAAATTTGTCTTTTTTTCTCAAAAAAATGGTCTTTTACAAAAACAAGATAGTTTGTGGAAAACGGTTGAGCGAATCACTTCGGCACAAACTGAGGCAGGACAAACCAATAAAATGGAACTTCTGACAGTACAAAATCAGCGTTTACAACTTCAACAATCAAAATCTATCAATCAAACTGAATTACAAAATACATTTCATCAGCTACAAAAATTAGCTCAAAATGAATTGTCTTTTTTAGAAATAGATAATCAAAATCAGAAAATTGAGAATGTAAATAAAGTTACTTCAAATTTAATGGTTTCAGATTCTTCTGTTTCTAATTCGATGATTAATTATTTTGAAGCGCAAACCAATCTAGCACAAAAGCAAACTGTGGTAGAACGCAAAAAAGCGATGCCAGAGTTACAGCTTGGTTATTGGTCGCCTTCTTTTGATGGAGAAGTTGGGGTTTATAATGTTTTTCAAGCAGGATTTTCTGTGCCTTTGGTTTGGAGAGAATACAATTCAAAAATTCAAGTTGCCAAAATCAGAGAAGTACAGACTCAAAATGAATTAGCCTATCAAAAAAATGCGATTTCAGAAGAAAAAAAGGCTGTTTTGATGAAATTACAAAACCTTCAAACAATTTTGGAAAGCTATCAAAAGCAGCAACTTCCACAAGCCGAAGAACTTACTAAGTTGGCTCAAATTAGATACAAAGAAGGCGAAATTTCGGTTTTGCAACTCGTTCAAATCCAACAACAGACGTTGCAAACTTCACTTTCCTACCTTGAAACACTAGAAAATTTCAATAGCAGTTTAGCTATGTGGGAATTTTTGAATAACTAAAATAAATTTTCAATCATTTAAACCTATAAGGTTTCCAAAACCTTATAGGTTTGAGTATATAAAAATACAATAGAAATGAAAACTCAAATCATCTATTCAGCCTTTCTTGCTTGTTTTGTGCTTCTTTTTTGGAGTTGTGAAAAAAACACGCCACAAGAAACTACGCCAACTAGTACAGAAAACAAAACCGTTTCAGAAGAACAAAATCATACTTCTTTTTCTGATGAGCAAATCAAAAAATTAGGACTTGAACTAACAAAGTCTTCTTTAAAATCAATTCCAAAAGTCATTGAAGCAACAGGAACAATCCATTTACCTCCTCAAAATAGAGCTTTGGTGGGAAGTGTTTTGGGTGGAAAAATAAAACAAATTTTGATTCATGAAGGCGATTATGTCAAAAAAGGACAAACGATTGCCATTCTTGAAAACCCAGAGGCACTCAAAATGCAACAAGAATATTTGACTGTTTCGGCTCGTCTGACGATGTTGGAATCGGATTTGGAACGCCAAAAAAGTTTGCAAACACAAGATGCCACCACTCAAAAAATTGTGCAACAAGCACAAGCCGAATTAGACATGGCAAAGGCGCAAAAAGCAGGCTTGCAGGCTCAACTTCAAATGATAAATTTATCTACAAAATCACTTTCTTCGAGTTCAATCTCTTCTACTTTTTCAGTTCTTGCGCCTATATCGGGAATGACACATAATATTGTCGGACAGCTTGGGGAGTTTATAGATGCAAATAAATCTATGGTAGAAATTTTGAATGAAGACCATTTGCATATCGAAATTTTGGTCTATGAAAAAGATATTGATGCCATCAAAGAGGGGCAAAAAGTAAATTTTATTCCTTACAACTCGCCAACTGCAAAACCTGTTGAGGCAGTTGTTTATTCCATTTCAAATACGATTGATGCAATTACTAAAACGGTAAGTCTTCACGCAGAAATCAAACAAAAATTAGCTACCATTCTTAGAGATGGAACACTAGGAAAAATAACGATTGAAAGCGAAGGACAAGACCGTTCTACTTTACCAAAAGATGCCTTGATTCAAGAAGGAGAAGAGTTTTTTATCTTTATTCAAAAACAAAAAACAGAAAAAGGAACTGAATTTGATAAAATAAAAATTGAAGTTTATGCTCAAAACGAAGACGAATTTCAGTTTTTTATCAAAGATGATTCCATCCAAAAATCAATTTCTGAGCTTCTTTTTGTGAGTAAAGGAGCGTATTATTTGAATGCTTCTTCGGCTGAAACGGCTGGACATTCACATTAAATTAGTCTTTCTTTGCTCGTTTCCAACGCTTATGCGTCCAAAGCCAATTTTCAGGCGATTCACGAACAGCTTTTTCTATTCGTTTTGAATATTCATCAAGGATAGAAAAATCTGTTCCTTTTTCATCTACATTATCGTAAGGAGGTTTTCTCAAAAGTTCTAAATGATACAAATAATGCCCTCGTTTTGGCTTCGTAATTCGTAAAAAATAAACTGGTAGATTTGCTTGAGGTGCAAGACGAGCCACTCCCACAAAAAAAGGAACTTCTTTTCCAAAAAAGGTAGTCCAGTATTGAGCATTATGCCTTGCTGGAGTTTGGTCGCCTACCAAAACATACCCTGTCGACACTTTTGTTGGCTTTACTATTTCTCTATTTGACACCCTCATTTCCAATGGAACTGCACCAAATTGTGAGCGCATTTCATAAATCAATTTATCAATTTCTTTATTAGCTAATTTCTTGTAAATAGGCGAAACGATTGTTTCAAGTTCTGCCGAGCAAGACATACTAACCCATTCCCAGCTCAAATGATGGGTTGCCAAAACAATAAGAGATTGATTGTTTTTGGCTACTTTTTTGGCTATTTCTAACGAATCTGGTGTAGGGCGAGTACGTCTAATAATCTCTTCTTTTGAAATATGAAAGGATTTTAAAACTTCGATGATAAAATCACAAAAATTTCTGTAAAAAGCTCGTGCGATTTGCTCTCTTTCTTGCTGTGTTTTTTCTGGAAAGGCAGTATAAAGATTATCCAAAACTACTTTTTTACGATAGAGTTTTCCATAATAAACCACTACAAAAAGAAAATCAGAAATTAAATACAAAAACCAAAGAGGAAAACGAGCAAGAAATTTTATAAAAAATGGAAGCATAAATAAGAACTGGAAAATTATTAATTATAGATAATGAGCGAATATAAGTAACTTCATTATTTACTCAATTTTAAAATACGTATTGCACCTTGAAGAACAAGAAAAAAGACAATCGTTCCGATAAGCAAATCAGGCAGACTTGAACCCAACCAATTTACCAAAATACCTGCGATTATCACTCCTACATTAATTATTATATCATTTGATGTAAAAATTAGACTTGCTTTTATATGTACTTCTTCTTTACTTTTTGATTTTTGCATCAAGTAAAGACAAATTCCATTGGCTAGTAACGCCAAAAATGAAACAATAATCATCGTCTGAAAATTGGGTAGTTCTTTGTTCCTCAAAAATCTTCTTAGCACTTCTATAAAACCAATACAAGCCAAAATAATTTGAAAATATCCTGCTATTTTTGCTGTTTTTTGTTTCTGAATAAGTGATTTTCCTACTGCAAAAAGACTTATTCCATACACAAAGGCATCTGCCAACATATCCAAGCTATCGGCTACCAAACCAATGGATTTAGAAATAAACCCTGTTGTACTTTCAATTATAAAAAAGGCAAAATTAATAGCTAATATAATCCAAAGGAGTTTTCTTTGCTCTTTATTTTGCCTTTGATTTTCTGTAAAATTATTTTGTTCTGTGTATTCTGTTTTTACTTTTTTTACTCCTAAGTTTAGTTCAGAGATGGCTTTTTCTATGCGTTCAATTTCTTTTTCTTGTTGCTGTTCTTCTTCATAAAAAACAATAAGTTCACGATTCGGAATATCAAAATCAAGATTTTTAATACTTGAGATAGCATCCAACTTCATACGTATCAGATTTTCCTCTGACGGACAATCCATTTTTGTAACCTTGAAAAGAGTCTTTTGCATAAAATCTTAGCTTTTTATCTTATTTTCATTTTATTATCCAAATTCGCTCTACCAGAAAGAAGTTCTGCAAAGCTATAATTCAAAACTACTTCATTTTTATCATCAGAAGAATAAGTTGCTTTTTTATTTGAATATTTTTTTATTTTACCTTCTGTACGCACAATAAAAACATAATTAGCCGACTCAAAAACATAATCTTGAAAACGTTTTGTTGCTTCATCTTCTGCCATTTTTTGACGTTCTTTTGCTCTATCTAAAAGTGGCTGGAGATAGTGTGTATTATTTCTTTCAAAAGTTCTCTTCGAAAATTCAAAAGCAGGTTTGGACGGCGCAGGTTCGGTATTGAGTTGATTGAGAGCAGCCGTAAGCGATTCTACATTATCAAAATCAAAGCTAAAACCTGTCAAGTAATTTTCGTAATCTGTATTGTATTCAACGTGTGTAATTCCTCCAATTTCGGAAAAACTCTCACTACTTTTTTGAATTACATTTTCAATATTGGCAACAAAGTTTTTTTCTTCATTGGTAGAGTCAGTAAGCGAAGTAGTAACGGCTATTTCTTGTTTTCTTCCACTTAAATCTACGGTTAGGGAGTAAGTTCCCGAACCATCTTTTTTGATATAGACTTCTTCACGAAGCTCAAAACAAGAAGTAAGTGTAAAAACACAAAGTAGCAGAAAAGTAAATTGTAGTAGTATTTTTTTCATTAAAGATTGATTTAAAAAATTATTTTTGTCAGAATTATTAGGATAATAATACCCAAAATTACACAAATACAATCGTTTTTTATAGCTAAAGTTTTATAATTGAGATAATACAGCATTTTTTATCAAAACATTCTATTTCAGAATAGATTTTACTTTTCATAGACAGGTAAATTATCTGACACTTTGAGAAGTGTCTGATAATTAAAATAAAAGTTACAAAAAATCATTCAATTATGGAATTTGGAAAGTTAGAAAATATAAAAAATGTGGATTTTACGCTACCAGACGACCACCTAGAAACAGAAGCCTTTTTATCAAAATTAGAACGTAGAGAAAACCCAATTATTCGTGTTGCTGCGCCTGTTTGGGGAACGCCTGAATGGAAATGAACTTGGTATCCACAAAAAGCAAAACCGTCTGATTTTTTGTATCATTATTCTCGTCAATTTGATTCTATCGAACTCAATGTAACGCATTATCAAATTCCACCCGAAGAGCGTATTTTGAAATGGAAGGAAATGACTCCTAAAGGATTTTTGTTTTGTCCTAAGTTTGACTTTACTATTTTATCTCCATCAAGCTACTGCTTGTGTCACTAAATCAGTAAGGTATCTTATTTTGTGCTTATAACTT
>PFKD01000297.1 GCA_002784125.1 Flexibacter sp. CG_4_10_14_3_um_filter_32_15 | reverse complement strand
AGCTCTAATAAAGTTCATTTTTGAGGTTCTACAAAGGTTACGTTGCGCTGCAACTGAAAATCAAATACTTAAAAATGTCACTCATGTTGTTATGATGAATTGAATTTGGTATTTACTTCTAGATTTCTGAATTTTAACTTCTAAATTTATTTATCTATTGTATTTCTTAAAAAAGCTATTAATTTTCATTTGAAGAACACCAAAAAAAGCCTCTTTGAATATCCCTGACGACATTTTAGAAGTTCCTTTTGTTCTATCAGTAAAAATAATAGGAACTTCTCCCACCACAAAACCATATTTCCAAGCTGTAAATTTCATTTCAATTTGAAAGGCATAACCGACAAATTTTATCGTATCTAAATTGATAGTTTCCAAAACTTCTCTACGATAACATTTAAAACCTGCTGTTGCATCATGAATAGGCATTCCCGTAATGATTCTAACATAAATACTGGCAAAATAAGACATCAAAACACGACTCATGGGCCAGTTTACAACGTTTACGCCTTGCACATAACGAGAACCAATCGCTAAATCATTTCTGATTCCTAATTCATTTTCAGTTGCACACGAAGTATAAAGACGAATTAAGTCTTTTGGATTGTGCGAAAAATCGGCATCCATTTCAAAAATGAATTGATAATCATGTTTCAAAGCCCACTTAAAGCCGTGAATATAAGCTGTTCCTAAGCCTAGTTTTCCTTTTCGCTCTTCGATATGAAGTGAATTAGTAAATTCTTTTTGAAGTTCTTTAACTTTCAAAGCAGTTCCGTCTGGCGAACCGTCGTCAATAATGAGGACGTGAAACGGAAGTTCCAACGAAAATACGGCACGAATAATAGCTTCGATGTTTTCGATTTCGTTGTAGGTCGGTATGATTACAATGCGTTCTTTCACACCTCAAAAATACGTACAATTATTTTACTCACAATAAAGTAAAGACAAATTTTGAGAAGTTTTAGGAATTTATCCAAAAAAGAACCATTTCTAGTGTATAGAAATGACCTTTGAACTTACTGTACCCTACTATTTTTATTAAACACAGAGATTAGAGAGAATTAAAATACAATTTTTAAGAATATACTACTTTAAAGTTGATTTATTCAAATAATAAATTGTATTTATCTGTATTTTAAATCCTCTTAATCCTACTAACCGATAGCTCAGCGAAGCTAATCCTTAACCATAATACACTACAAAAAATAGTAGGGTACAGTACTTTGAACTTTTACGATTTATTATTTTTGTGAAATTTCTTTCTCTTTGTATCTTGTTATTCCTTTTGGCAAGTCATCTAATAATTTATCGGCTGCTTCTTCGTCTTTTTTGCGTTGTTTTTTTTCTATATATTTTTTGAAAAGCGCAATTTTACTCCAATCTTGCATCATAAAAAGCAAAACTAAAAGCGAACTAAGCAAGGCTACTTCCCAAATAAAAACGATTGCGCCCATTTGAAATGATTGATAATAAATTGATTACTTTGAAATTGAATAGACTAATTATATAATCTAAAAGTTTTTTCCATTCAAAATGTTTCTTAATTTACATAAAATTATCTTGATACAAAAATTATGAATATCAAATCATCTCATTTAGATAAAGAAAATTTGCCTTTTTATACCAAATCTCAACTCGCTTTACGAAACGGACAAGACCGTCCAGAAATTTGGTGTGCTTATAAAAATCTAATTTATGATGTTTCTAGCTCTAGGCTTTGGCTAAAAGGAAAGCACTATGAGCATTGGGCAGGGCAAGACCTTACAGAAGAGCTTCAAAATGATGCACCTCACAATGAAAATGTATTTGATAAATTTGAGGTAATCGGAATATTGAGAGATAATAAAAATAAATAGGAAAAGGCAAATCTCATGACTATCCTATTTTAATCTAATCTAGCTAATCTAGGACCAAATTTATTAGTCAAAAATCTTTGCTAACTCTTTCTCTATGTTACTTAATTTTCTCAAAATTTGCATATCATCTGGTGTATCATTACTATATTCTGTTGCTCGTATGCCATTCAAAAAAAGACGAGACTCAATTACTTTTTGTATCAACTCATCTTCTTGGGCATAAGTGGTAATGATTTTATCGATGAAAGTACGGATACTTCCTTGGTTTGTATTATTAGCAGGCTGCTCTTGTATAGAACTCATATTATTTAAATTAAAAAAGGAACTCTAGGATAAATTATAAATTATAAATTTAAAGCAGATTTTTTTACTTGTCTTTATTGTAGTTTTAATGCACTATTAATTTAGTAAACTTTAAGTTATTTAACAAACGGTAAAGTTTTTCAAAAAGTTACATTTGTAGTAATTGATGTCAAAATTAACATTGTTGTTTCAAAAAAAGCACCAATATTTCAAATAAAATTTAATCATTTATGAAAAAAGCACTAAGAGTACTGATTGTTGATAAATTACACGAATCTTTCAAATTTAATTTTTTAAATAAAAAAATAGAATATACTTATGCTTTTGATTGGAAAGATAGTGATATTCTAAATCAAATACAAAACTTTGATGGATTAATCCTAAGAAGTAGATTTGTTGTTGATGAGAATTTCATAAATTATACTCAAAAATTACTTTTTATAGCTCGTGTAGGTTCGGGAACAGATGGGATTGATAAAAAATTGCTTATTAAGAATAATATAAAATTACTCACAGCTCCTGAAGGCAACCGAAATGCAGTTACCGAACATACACTAGGATTGATATTTTCAGTATTGAATAATTTTAAGAAAGCTCAAAAACAACTTGCTAATTTTGAATGGAAAAGAGAGCAAAACAGAGGAATAGAATTAAGTGGAAAAACGGTTGGAATAATAGGATATGGAAATGTAGGCAAACTACTTTCTAAAAAACTAAATGCTTTAGGATGCAAAGTTTTAGTATTCGATAAGAGAAGCAAAAAGCAAGATAGTTTTGCAAAAATCGTTAGTTTAGAAGAACTGCAAGAAAAGGCGCAAATTGTATCTATTCATATTCCTTTAGATGATGAGATTAATGGAGAAAATGGAAACTTTCATTTTGCTGATAGTGCTTTCTTTGAAAATTTTAAAAATCCTATCTTTTTCTTTAATACCTCAAGAGGAGAAGTCGTAAATACAACAGCACTTTTAAAAAATCTAAAAAACGGTAAAATAAAAGGTGTAGGTTTAGATGTTTTGGAAAATGAAAAATTACATACATTTGCAGCATCGCAAAAAGAACAGTTTGAAGAGCTTATCACTATGGAAAATGTAATTCTTACGCCTCATGTAGCAGGTTGGACATTCGAATCTTATGAAAATCTCAATAAAGTGTTAGGAAAAAAAATAAATGAATTTGTAAAAGAGTATTTTCAAAAACTTTAAAAAAACTTCAAAAAAGGTGGGTTTTTCTTCTCTTTTTCTAAATTACCATAATTTAATCCAAAGAATATATAGTAGTTGCTAAACTTTTCCTATTTTCGTGTCTTGAAAAGAAATTTCTAACAAAAATATATTGCTTTATCAGAATTGGTTTTAACTGATTACTGGTAACTGATTACTGTTTACTGAAAAAAATATGGGTTTTAATCGTCTTAATACTATTGTAGGTTGGCTAATCTTTTTGATTGCTACTACTGTTTATGTACTCACACTTGAAAACACAGCTAGTTTTTGGGATTGTGGAGAGTTTATCGCTGTTTCCTACAAACTAATGGCTCCTCACCCTCCTGGTGCGCCTTTTTTCTTACTTGTCGGACGTATTTTTTCTTTGTTCGCTTTAGGAGATGTTTTGGAGGTAGCGTATTGGATAAATATGCTTTCTGCGCTTTGTAGTAGTTTTTCTATTTTGTTTTTATTTTGGACAATAACGATGCTGGCTCGTCGTATTGTACGTCCTACTTTACAGAAAGTAATGGATGCCAAAACAGATAACGAATTAAAACAAGGCTTAGATGCACAAGAAAATGATTATACACTTGCTGAAAAAATAATGATTTTGGGAAGTGGTGCTATTGGTGCTTTGGCTTATACCTTTTCGGATTCGTTTTGGTTTTCGGCAGCAGAAGCTGAGGTGTATGGTATGTCTTCATTTTTTACAGCGATTGTAGTTTGGGCAATTTTTAAATGGGAACGTATTGATGATGAGCGAGATTCTAATCGTTGGCTTATTTTTATTGCTTATTTGGTAGGTCTTTCTATTGGCGTTCACCTTTTGAATTTACTTGCTTTACCTGCATTGGCTTATGTTTATTATTTCAAAAAATATAAAGAAGAAAGCCGTTTGGGCTGGATTCTTACTTTTTTGGCAGGAACAGGAATTGTTGTCTTGATTACCTACGGTGTAATTCCGGGATTACCTTCTATTGCTGCAAAATTTGAAATTGCGTTTGTAAATACCTTTGGTTTGCCATTTGGTTCGGGAGCATTATTTTTTGCAGTTGCTTTTGTAGTTGCGCTTGTTTGGGGAATTTTTTATTCTATCAAAAAACAAAATGTACCTCTAAATACAGCACTTATTTCTTTTGCTTTCATAATGATAGGATATAGCACCTATTCGCTTATCTTAATTCGCTCAAATGCGAATCCTCCTATTGATGAGAATAATCCAGAAGATGTAATGACGTTTGTTTCTTATCTGAAAAGAGAGCAATATGGAGATCGTCCACTTGTTTATGGAAGAACATTTGCCTCTGAGCGTACAGGACAAGATATTGGGGCCGCTTTGTACCGTAAAGGAGATGAAGCGTATGAAATTTATGACCATAAATTTGAAGTTACTTACGACTCAAAAGGCAATATGCTTATGCCTCGTATTTATAGCCAATCAGGTAATCATCCACAGCTTTACAAACAATGGCTAAAACTAAAAGATGGAGAAAGACCAAATTTTGCTGATAATCTAAGTTTCTTATTTACATATCAATTTGGTCATATGTACTTCCGATATTTTATGTGGAACTTTGCAGGAAGGCAAAGCGACGACAAAGAAGCGGGTTGGCTTACTCCTTTTGAGGATTTAGGAAAAGAATTGCCAGTAGATTTGGCTACCAATAAAGCAAGAGATAATTTTTATATGTTACCTCTTATTTTGGGAATAATAGGATTTATTTTTCAAGCCAATAAAGACCAAAAAGGCTGGTGGATTACCTTTCTTATTTTCTTTATTATGGGAATAGGTTTGGTGCTTTATCTCAATTCTCCTCCTGTTGAGCCTCGTGAACGTGATTATGTCTATGTAGGTTCGTTTTATGCTTTTGCAATTTGGATAGGTTTGGGAATGCTTGCCATAGCTAATTTCTTGAAAAAATATATTTCTGGAATGGCTGCTTCTAGTATTGCATTGGCTGTTGCTTTTATTGTTCCAACTATTATGGGTGTAAAAGGCTGGGATAATCACAATCGTACAGGACGTTATCTATCAGTTGATCAAGCCAGAAATACATTGGCAGCTTGTGAACCAAATGCAATTTTATTTACAGGTGGAGATAATGATACATTCCCACTTTGGTATGTGCAAGATGTGGAAGGTTTCCGTACTGATGTTAGGGTAGCTGTTTTGAGTTATTTTGCGACAGATTGGTATGCCGATCAAATGACAAGACAAGTAAATGACTCTCCTCCAATTCCTATTTCATTAGAAAGAGAAGATTATATTCAAGGAAAAAATGATTACTTGATGTATATCGGAAATAGAGACGGCTCAGAGGATAAAAATATCAATACACCAGTAAACTTGGAAACGTATATTGAGCTTCTCAAAAAAGAAGATCCTCGTGTAATGGTTCAGTTGCAAGACGGTAGCAGCACAGGAAAACTCCTTTCTAAAAAATTCGCTTTAGCTATCGATAAGCAAGAGGTTTTATCTAAAGGATTTATTCCTAAAGGAAAAGAAAATCGTATTGTTGATATAATGGAATTTGATATTAAAGGAAATAATATTTATAAAAATGACCTTTTATTATTAGATTTAATTGCCACAAACAAGTGGGAACGCCCAATTTATTTCAATCAAACTTCTGCTAATACTATCAACTTCAATTTGAGAGATTATCTTCAAATGGATGGAATGGTGTATCGTTTGATGCCGATTGCTGCACAAGACAATGGCGATTTGGGAGAAGTCAATTTTGAAGAAATGAAAAAAGCTGTTGATGAGTTCCAATTTAGAGGAATGCAAACAGAAGGTTATTATGACGACGAATACAAGAAATTTGGAGCGCAATTCCGTCAAGCCTATTTCCGTTTGGCACAAGAGTATTTTGAGCGTGGCGAGAAAGAAAAAGCTGTCGAAACGCTAGATAAAGCCTTCGAACTACTGCCAGTTATTAATGTTCCTTATAGTTATTATGAGCCTTATTTTGTTCAGTTGTATCATTTAGCAGAAGCAGACGATAAAGCTCTAGCATTAGCAGAGGATATTTCTAGCCGTGCAATGGGCAATCTGAATTTTGTCTATAAAAACAATCTAAATCAATTCAATTATAGTGATATAGTTCAGCGTAGTAGTATTCAGATGCGTGTTTTGATGTCTGTTTATCGACAACTTGATGCCATGACAACTCAAGAAATTCAGCGTTTGGAAACCAAAAAATCAATTATGAAAGAAGAAGGAAAAATCGTAACTGATAATGATGGAAATGAAGTAAAATTAGAATTTTCTGATAGCGACCAAATTCGTTTGGATAGCCTGAAAAAACGTCAGAAAATATTTACAGATGCTATTCAGAAATATGGTGCAGTAGGTGGAATGCAGTAGTATTTTCTTTTATTGATATTTTAAAAATCCATTCTTTATATTTTTATAGAGAGTGGATTTTTGTTTATATTTGAAAAAGGATTTTTTTTTAAATTGAATTAATAAAATTTGTATGCAAAGAATTGTAATAAAGAATTTTGGTGCAGTAAAAGAAGCAGATATAGAATTAAAAAAAATAACTGTACTTATAGGAGAACAAGCAAGTGGAAAAAGTACGATTGCTAAACTGGTTTATTTTTTTAAAACGCTTAACAATGAATTTTTAAAAGAATTTCATAATAGAATTGTAAAGAAAGAAGAGAAATCTATTGACTTTAGTCGTATTTGTAAGGAGGCATTTTATAACTTATTTGGTTCCATTACTCATCTGCCAAAATTTGAAATTTATTATTATTTATCAGAAGAGAGATATATTCTTCTAACATCAGAGAATAAGGAATTACAGGTGTTTTTTGATGAGAAAATTCCAATAAATATACTTTTAAATTATACAAGAGACAAGATAGAGTGGTTGGTTGATAATCCTAAATCAAAAAGAGGGTTTGTCTTTCTCTTAAAAAAAGAAGATATGTTTCATGAGTATTTTATTTTGTTAAACAAAGTCTTTGAAAATAATCAATCAGATTTTTTATATATAATAGCAGGTAGAAATGCAACAGTTAGTTATTCAGAACTTTTTGAAAAATATTTATTTGCAGAGGTTCAAAATAAGGTGCTAGAAAATACAAAACTACCTTTTGCGAAGAAGAGATATAATATTGATGAAGCCCTCATGTTAGAGTTTATGAAGGAAATTTCTCGCATAAAAGACTATTTTGCAGAGTACGGAGATTTCAAAAATGTAATGGACTATTCTATAAATGAAGAACATAATCTAGAAATTACTTTAGATAAAATAAATAATATAATAAAGGGAAAATATCTGATAGATGAGAGTGGAGAAAAAATAGTCTATAATAATAAAGAAAACGATTATGTATTATTATCAAATGCTTCCTCTGGACAGCAAGAAGTTATACGAATTCTGCAAGATATATTTATTAGCGTTATAGAAGAAATAAAAGTATTTAGAATAGTAGAAGAACCCGAAGCACATTTATTTCCTTCTGCTCAAAAAGAGCTTATAGAATTATTATCTTTTTTAATCAATCAAAATGATGATAATCAAATTCTTATCACTACGCATAGTCCGTATGTACTTACAGTTTTCAATAATCTAATTTTTTCGAAACGTATTACAGATAAAAATCCAGATGCAAATAATGAAGTAAATGAAATTATCGGCAATCAATTTTGGATAGATTCAGATGATTTTTCTGCGTATAATTTGGGGAAAACTGACGATAACGAACGCCACGCTCAATCTATCATCAATGAAAAAACAGGACTTATTCAACAAAATTATTTAGATGAGGTTTCTGAAAAACTAGGAAATGATTTCCAAAAATTATATTCTATTCATCAAAAATCATTTAGTAGAAAATGAGTAAACAACTTGAATTCAAAGATTTTTTGATAGAAAAGTTCTCAACTGCTAAAGAAATTATACAAGTAGAAAATAGAGAAGTTTTTTATATTACAGATTATAAAGACCAAGCTTATATCGTTTTCGAATATGATGAGCTTGATTCTACCATTTATTTTCAAGGAAATGATGAAATAGTCAAAATTGAAAATATAAATGAAAACAATCTATTCAAAGTAGTGAATAAAAAGCAAACTATTTTCATTCCTGTTGATGGTAAAAAAGGAATTTTGCAAGACGGAAGCTCAAAATGTGATTTTATGATTTTTGATGAAAATACAGTTTGTTTTGTGGAAATAAAATTAAATGCAACTAGCCAAGAAGATAGAGCAATCAGTAAAAACAGAAAAAAAGCACTCAATCAAATTATAGCTGTCATTCCCCACCCTAAATTAAAAAAAAGCCGTGTTTAAATAAATTATCATTTAATTGATAATAAATTGTATTTTAGCTG
>PFKD01000101.1:10693-10835 GCA_002784125.1 Flexibacter sp. CG_4_10_14_3_um_filter_32_15 | reverse complement strand
TAATTATCAGAGTAAATTCAATTTACAAAGTTAAAAACTAGCTTGATTTGCTTTAAACGAGTACAATTTTTTTTTCGTGCGTTTACCCTAGCAGAACTATAAGAAACATTTTTGTTTTGCAAAAGATTAGTATATTTAATAA
>PFKD01000101.1:0-10546 GCA_002784125.1 Flexibacter sp. CG_4_10_14_3_um_filter_32_15 | reverse complement strand
TACTTGTCATTTTAGTTCTTCCTGCCTTATTTATTGCCTTTCTTTGGACAGGCGAAACGAAGCACAAAACGCTTCCTATTATGTACAGTTTGCGCTTACCTGACTTTGACCCTACTTTTATAGAATCCTCGGGCTGTACACCTAACTTTCAAGATTCCACGCACCGAACTATTCCTTTTTCTCTCACCAATCAGCTTGGAGAAACAATTACTCAAGACGACTTGAGAGGAAATATTTATGTAGCCAATTTTATTCTTACTCGTTGTACGCAGAATATTTGTCCGAAAATGGCTTCCGAAATGATACGTGTACAGGAGGCATTCAAAGACGATAAAGACGTAAAAATAGTTTCGTACAGCATTGACCCAACCTACGACACACAAGAAATTTTGAAAGCATATGCAGAAAAATATGGCGCAGATAATTCAAAATGGTATTTCTTGACAGGAACAGAAGAAGAGATTTTCCAACAAGCAAAATGTAGCTACTTTTTACCTGCTGAAAAGAAGGATACATATGTCAATATTGACCATTCAGAACGTTTTGTTTTGGTCGATAGAAAAGGACAAATTAGAGGTTACTACAAAGGAACTGAATTGGTCGATGTAGATAGACTTATCCACGAAATACAAGTTCTTCAGCTAGAAGATAAACAGTAAAATTCTGGCGCAAGATTCTTCTATCTTGTGCTTATCCTTTCTTAAGCATCTGCTTACTAAAAAGAGCGTCCAAGCATAATGCTTGAACGAGACTAAAATTAAACTCCTAAAAAAATGAATACACAATCTATTCCTTCAAACAACCAACCTACTACAAACCCAACTATTAAATGGACAATTCGTGTTTTATCCATTGCTATTCCTTTAGTAGTAGCTATTTTACTTTCTCCTAGTATAGAAACTAAAATTGACTTTGGCTTTAATACTCGCATTTTGCCTCATATAAATGCTGTTTTTAATTCGCTTACTTCACTTTGTTTAATTGCTGGTTTTTTTGCTGTTAAAAGTAAAAACATTAAATTACATAGAGGTCTTATGATGACAGCTTTTACTTTGTCGTCTTTATTTTTAGTTTCTTATGTAATTTATCACGCTTCTGTTCCTCATACTATTTTTGGTGGAGAGGGTATTGTTAAAGGTTTTTACTACTTTTTATTAGGCTCACACATTTTACTTTCCATTGTAGTTGTTCCTTTGGTTTTGTGGGCAATTTATTTTGCTTGGACAGGACAAATTGAAAAACACAAAAAAATGGTAAAATGGACATTTCCTATCTGGACGTATGTTGCCATTACAGGAGTTACAGTTTATTTTATGATAAGTCCATATTATCAACCTTTATAATAGCATACTGGCAGACTAACATATAAAATTTTGAATTTTTAATAAAAAACAAAAGATTTCTTTACATTTTTAGAAAAAGAAGTCTTTTTTGTTTGCAGTTTTTTGTATATTTCTGTTACCAAAACACAAATACAAAAAAATTACTCTTTCATTTTGCCAATTTTTACTCCTTTAAAATGCTTTTTTAGCATTTTGTGTAGCCTTTTTTTACTGAATTTATTATTTATCAATCCTTCTATTGCACAACAAAATGAAGGTTTGAGTGCTGTTGTATTTTTAGAAATTTGTCAAGATAAATCTATTTCTTTAGAAAAAAGTAAAAGAGATAATTCTTACTTCAAGCCTATTACCATTTCAAAACTCAATGAAGAAATTTATCAAGAACGTATTTTTTTAAAAATAACCGTTACAGATAAAAACAAAGAATTTATCATTTTTAATAAAAAAATTGATTCTGTTAAAGTCTATTTTCCAAATGCACTTCAATCAGAAAATAAAATTCTACTTTCTGGACATTTAGTTCCTCGTTCTGAAAAACAACTTTTTGAAAGTATTGAAATAAATGCTATTCAAATTTCTGATTATTATCCGTACAATGAGCCTTTTTATGTAGAACTTGTCAGTAGCCAACAACTTCCTCTTACTACAAGTTTGGACGTATTGACCGGAAAAGAATATGAGCAAAGTCTAGTTTATTCACACCATAAAGAAACCATTATTCAAGCCGTTTTTCAAGGCATGTTATGGATTATTCTGCTTTATAATTTATTTCTTTTTGCCTCAACGATTGAGCAAGTTTATGTAGCTTATGCCATTTATATCTTTGGATTTTCTATATTTAATGCTCAAAACTCTGGTTTTTTCTCTGATTATATTATCCCAAATCACCCTTATTTTTCTAGTCTAGCTCGTATTTTTGGTTTGGCTGCTGCCTTTTTAGGACATGCTTATTTTACCTTAGAATTTTTACCAAAAGAAGTATTTGGTCGTTTTTGGAGACAATTTTTTAAAGGTTTTATTGTTTTTGTTTCAATAATGACCTTCGTTTATATTGGTGTAATGTACGGCACAAACAACCTCAAACTTTATACACTACTTTCTAAAATTGCACATGCTGCGATGATGGTAGGATTAATTGCTTTTTTCATTTATTTATCTATAAAAAGATGGTCGGATACAATGACAAAATATTATTTAATCGCTTCTCTAGTTCTTGTACTTGGAGCATTTATTTTCAATATTTTACAAGCCCTAGAGATAAATAATGTAGGAATAATTGTAGAAGCAGGTGGCGTTTTAGAGATTCTGATTTTTTCTTTAGGATTAGGACATAGAATGAAAAACCTAGAAAAAGAAAATGCTAGAATATTAGAAGAACAAAATCGAACGCTAGAATACAAAGTAATGCAACGGACAAAAGAAATAAGCAAACAAAAAGAAGAAATTTTAGTCCAAAATGAAGAGCTACATCAACAACAAGAAGAAATTATTTCTCAGCGAGATTATATAGATACGCAAAACAAACAACTCAAAACAAGCAACACACATTTTACAGACAGTATTCGGTATGCCAAAACGATTCAAAAGGCTATTTTGCCTATGAAACAGCGTTTTCAGCAGCATTTTGAAGATTCATTTGTTCTTTTTCGTCCTCGTGATATTGTCAGTGGAGATTTTTATTGGATTTATGAAACTCAAGATGCACAAACTAGAGAAAACACTACTTTAATTGCCGTTTTGGATTGTACAGGTCATGGCGTTCCGGGGGCATTTATTTCGCTAATTGGTTTTGCGCTTTTGAATGAAATTGTAGCAAAAGAAAATATTACTTCTCCTGCCCAAATTTTGAAACGATTAGATGAGCGCATTCAAGAGTCATTACGACAAAAACAAGAACTCAATTCAGACGGAATGGATGTCGCTTTATGTGCTATCAAAAAAACAAATTCTTACAAACTAGCTGATTTTGAAATTAAATTTGCTGGAGCAAAACGCCCTATATATTTTATCAAAAATAATGAACTACATGAAATACGAGGAAGCAAACTTTCTATTGGAGGAATTACAAAAAAGAGAATTGCAGACAAATATAACTTTGAGGAACAAACCATTATTCTATCCAAAAATGATAAAATCTACCTCACTTCTGATGGATTTATAGACCAAAATGGGGAAAATAATCGTAAAATAGGCTCATCAAAATTAAAAGAATGTTTTAAAGAATTTAATCATCTTCCTTTTGCAGAACAAAAGCAGAAGTTCGAAGAAACTTTAGACAATCATCAAGGAAAACAAAAACAACGAGATGATATTACAATTATGGGCTTAAAACTTTAAATTTCAAAAACATACAACTTGTTTTTTGTCAAATTATTTGTATATTCAAGCTATTAAACACAGTTTTCAGAAAACCATTTTCTATATTTTGCCTACGACCATTTTCACAAAACAATTCTTGAGCGTTTTGTTAATTTATTTTCTTTGTAATAGCTTATTTTTAGCTTCTAGCTTTGCACAAAATGAAACTGCAAATATAGACCCTAGTTTTTCTGTGGAAATTTGTGAAGAGAATACCATTCTTTCTCTCAATGATGATGTTAGTAAATTAAATCAAAATTGTTTTGAAGAAATTACTCTAGCAGAATTAAATGCAGAAAAATATCAAGACCAAGTTTTATTAAAAGTAACTGTTACAGACCCAAACAAAAAATTTATTGCTTTTGATAAACATATAGATTCTATCAAAATTTATTACAATAATAAAATTTATCTATTTGGAAATTTAGTAGCAAAAAGTCAGAAACAACTCCCTCTGACAACAGCTACAAATGCCTTTGAAGTTCTTATTTATAATCAGCCTTTTTATATAGAGATTATTAGTAGTTATAAGATGCCCATTTCTACAAAAATGGAAGTTTTGAACGAAACAGAATTTACTATACACATCGAAAAACGCAAAGAAGCTCTTCTAATTCAAGTGTTAATTCAAGGCATGATGTGGATTATTTTGCTCTACAATTTGGGTCTTTTTATAGCAACTAAAGAAAAAGTGTATTTAGCTTATGCCACTTATATTTTTGGATTTGCGTTTTTTGCTCTTCAACACGCAGGTATCTTAGTAGATTATTTTATACCTGAAACTCCTCATTTTTCTCTTTTCTTTAGAATTGTTAGTCTTGGAGTTACAGGCACAGGTTTTTGTCTTTTTATTCTAACTTTTCTTCCAAAACGCACCATTAGCAAATTTTGGCAACGCCTTTTTTATGGTTTGGCTCTCTTTTGCTCCCTAATGACTATTCCATATACTATTATTGCTTATGGCTTGGAAAATCATTATTTATACATCCGTATTGCTGTACTTGCAATTGGTTCTGAAACGCTTTTTATGCTTGTTTTTCTTGGCAGTTTGGCTCGTAAATATTGGTCAGAAACGTTAGTAAAATATTTTTTGGTGGGTTCTTTTGTTTTGGTAGGTTCTGTTTTCCTCGTAACTCTCCTACAAGGAATTTTTGGAAATGCTCTAGGTAATATCTATTTATTCTCTCAAGTGGGAGGCGTTTTAGAAATTTTGATTTTTTCATTGGGTTTAGGATACAGAATGAAACAATTAGAAAAAGAAAATGCTAGAATATTAGAAAATCAAAATAGACTATTAGAACAAAAAGTACTAGAAAGAACAAAAGAAATATCTATGAAAAAAGAGGAAATCTTAGTTCAAAATGAAGAGTTACACCAACAACAAGAAGAAATTATTTCACAGCGAGATTACATAGAAAAGCAGAATACACAACTCAAAACAGCCAATACACAGTTTACAGATAGTGTTCGTTATGCCAAGACCATTCAGAAGGCAATTTTGCCTATGAAGCAACGTGTTCAAACACATTTTGAAGATTCTTTTGTTCTTTTTCGTCCTCGTGATATTGTAAGTGGAGATTTTTATTGGGTTTATGAAACTCAAGACCCAATCACAAAAGAAGAAATTATTTTGATTGCAGTTTTAGATTGTACAGGACACGGAGTTCCGGGGGCGTTTATTTCTTTAATTGGTTTTGCTATTCTGAATGAAATAGTCTCAAAAGAACTTACTACCAAACCTGCACAAATATTACAACGACTTGATGGGCGTTTGCAGGAAGCATTACGACAAAAACAATCCAATAACATGGACGGAATGGACGTGGCTTTGTGTGCTGTCAAAAAAGTGGATTCTATTCATCATTCTACTGGAAAAAAACAATTTGAAGTTACTTTTTCAGGTGCCAAACGTCCTCTTTATTATATAAAAGACGATGTTTTTGAAGAATTAAGAGGCAATAAAATGTCGGTAGGAGGAATTACAAAGAAAAAAGAAAGAACAGATATAGAATTTCAAGAAGAAAAAATTATTCTTACAAAAGGAGACAAAATCTATCTCACCTCTGATGGTTTTGCAGACCAAAATGGACGAAATCAACAAAAAATAGGTTCTCTAAAGCTCAAAAGCTTTCTTGAAAAATTGCATACCCTTCCTCTTTCAGAACAAAAAACTAAACTAGAAGAAATTTTGGATATGCATCAAGGAAAACAAAAACAGCGTGATGATATTACGATTATGGGAGTGAAATTATAATCACATTCTAGCAGGTTATAAAGGCTATTTTTTGTAGTTTTGTTTCATCAACTAAATAACAAGAAAACACTACAAAACCCATTTTTTTATGAACGTCTTAATTATTGGTTCAGGAGGAAGAGAACACGCCTTTGCTTGGAAAATTGCTCAAAGTCCGATTTGTGATAATCTTTATATTGCTTCTGGAAATGCAGGAACAGCACGAATAGGAACAAATGTAGCTATCAAACCTACTGATTTTGAAAAAATAGGTAGATTTTGTAGAGATAGTGATATTGATTTAGTTTTGGTAGGAAATGAAGAACCGCTCGTAAAAGGAATTGTAGATTATTTTAAAAATGATAATTCACTCAAAAATATTCGAATTATTGGTACAGACAAACAAGGCGCACAACTAGAAGGAAGTAAAGATTTTGCCAAAAACTTTATGAATAAAAACAATATTCTGACTGCCAAATCTGAAACTTTCACAAAAGAGTCTATCCAAAAAGCAAAAAAATATATAGACACTTTATCGCTTCCTGTGGTCTTGAAAGCCGACGGACTTGCAGCAGGAAAAGGTGTTGTGATTGCTCACTCAAAAGAAGAAGCTACCAAAACGCTTGATGAAATGCTCTTAGATGAAAAATTTGGAGAAGCGAGTAGTAAAGTAGTCATTGAAGAGTTTTTAGATGGAATTGAAGTTTCTATTTTTGTCTTGACAGATGGAAAAGATTATGTCTTGTTGCCTGAAGCAAAAGATTACAAACAAATTGGAGAAGGAAACACAGGACTAAACACAGGTGGAATGGGAGCAGTTTCGCCAGTTCCTTTTGTGACAGAAGAATTTATCAAAAATGCAGAAGAAAACATCGTAAAACCAACTTTGAAAGGATTGCAAGATGAAAATATAGACTATTGTGGTTTTATTTTTATTGGACTTATGGTCGTAAAAGATAAGGCGTATGTTTTGGAATACAACGTCAGAATGGGCGACCCAGAAACGGAAGTCGTTTTGCCACGCATAGCATCTGATTTTTTGGTTTTATTAGATGCTACTTCAAAAAAAGAATTAGGCAAACACACCATCAAAGTTTCTAAAAAAGCAGCCACTACAATTATGCTTGTTTCGGGTGGTTATCCAGAAAGCTACCAAACAGGAAAAGTAATAAAAGGACACGGAAGTCTTCCAAAAAATGTAATTGCTTTCCACGCAGGCACAATCGACGACGACAGCCGAACACTTACCAATGGAGGACGAGTAATGGCTCTTACAGCCCTTGCAGATACAGCTCAGGAAGCTCTTGCAGCATCAAATCATGCAGCCGAATTGGTTACTTTTGAAGGAAAATATTATAGAAAAGATATTGGGAAGGATTTGTTTTAAGGATTTACTCACAAAAAACTGTTATTTTTAGAAACGGCAGCTTTTTGTTTTCAGAATATACAACTGATAATAAACTTGCTTTTGACAATGAATGATAGATTTAGAAAGAAAAGTCTGGGTTTGATGGTTGCAGTTGCTTATAAACTTTAACTATCTAATTACTGTACCCTACTATTTGGGTGCATCTCAAGATGTCGCTTTATTAATTTTATAGTTGTAGGGAAATGGCAAGCCTTTTCCCTACTAAAAACGATATTTTGAGATGCGCCCTACTATTTTTTATAGCTAATTTTTACCCAAAAAAACAGGGGTTAAAAATATAAATAACTATGATTTAGATTTTTTCACTTGAATAATTGATAAAACTTAGTTGAATAAATCAAATTTAAGTTGCAATTATTTGTATTTTTCATTCTCTGTGTTCTATGACTCTGTGGTTAAAAAAAGTAGGGTACAGAGTTATCTAATAATTGCAATTCTAAAAAAAACGTCGTACTTTTGCGTTCCATTCAGTTCATCTATCAAGATGATTGCCGAGGTTGGATTTAATTAAAAGTGAATGAATAATTTGCTTTTAAATCACAAAACATAAATCTAAGACTGAATGGTGTGATAAAGAATTGACCTTAGCATTTAATCAAACCGTACACATTGTACAAAAACAACTAATAAGAAATGGCAAGAGTTGCATATTTAGACCCAGCAGCAAAAGAAGAAATTTTTGAAAAAAATAGTCTTTCTAAAAGTAAAAAAGATACAGGTTCAGCAGAATCTCAAATCGCTCTTTTTACACACCGTATCAACTACCTTACAGAACACTTAAAAGTACACAAAAAAGACCACGCAAGTCGTTTGGGTCTTTTGAAATTGGTAGGTAAGCGTCGTAGTTTGTTAGATTATCTTATCAAAACTGATATTTTGCGTTACCGTGCTATCATCAAAGAATTAGGTATTCGTAAATAAGCCAAATCATTTTTTGAAAAAGATATTTATACCAAAAGAACACTCAAAATTGATAATAATTTTGAGGGTTCTTTTTTTTATTCGACTTGTAACCGAAACCCTAAGGGTAGGCTGTTTATAATTTCAAAAATTCTTCGTACAGTTTTAACACTTTTTTTGACAAAGAAAAAAATAAAAAATTGTGAAAAGATTTAAAATTTGGGTTACATTATTCTATAATTCTAATTCGTTTACGAATGAATAAAAAAAAGGCTCTTATCTAATATTGGACTGGTAATAAACAAGTTTTGTACTTACCAAATTTTATCCTGTAAAAGTGTTGTTTTTTCCATAGCGCAGGGTTTGCAAACCCTGCGCTATGGAAAAAACGAACTAATATTTTGCTAATAAATGAATAAATCAAGTTTTTATTACTATCAGTCCAAAACCTGTTAAGAGCCAAAATAAAAATAGTAGGGTACAGTAGTTTTAATTATTGAACATCTACTAAACCTATTGTGCTACCTCAACTTGAATCAAATTTATAAAACATAGTATTCATTCTACAAAAATGTCGTAAGCTGCGCTATATCTGCGCCCAACAACAATATAGTGCGACGAATGAAAATCTAATCTTGAAATAGATGCAAAATACACTACTCAAAAAGGCACAAAAAAACTTCTATAAAATGGATTGTTTTTACAGGAGTTTTTGATTTTTTATTCAAAAATTATCTATTTCTTTTAGCTAGTTCATCAATGGCTTGTAATTCTATCAAAATGACTTCTTTTTTGAGTGCGCTAAGAAAAGCAAAAGCTGCCTCTGGAAAAGTTTTTTGAAAATGAGCTTCGACCGAATCGGTATTTTTGTCGTGCAATAATTCTACATCATTTTGAGAAACAAAAGGCGAAGTAAAATCCCAACTCTCATCAATTTTGTTTATTTCTGTTACGTATTCCTTCAGACTTTCTTCTAATTTATAGCCTCTTCCTTTTTTGTTTTTCCCTATAAAAAATAAAATAGTAGCTTCTTTATAGTTTTTATCAGCAGGAATATTGTCTAAAAATTTTGCAAGGTCGTAATAGGTTTTGTCTATGTGTTGCAAAATAGTTTCGGTGCGCTGACGGAGTAGATTTCCCTTACGTTTCATGGTAGAATCTCCTTCTAAGGCTCGGTAGTGCATATCGTATAAAGCCTCCAAACTATCAGCAGCTTCTCTATTTTGTTTTTCTAGCTGTTCAAAATGCAGAGCAGGCGAAAAATCAGCTATTTCTGTTTCTTGATCTGTATCTTTTTGGGTTTCAGAACCACAAGCAAAACAAAACAAACTCATTATTCCAAATGAGAAAAAATAATTTAAAAAAAAATAAGTTTTCATATTAAATAATGAGTTTGTTTTAAATTTCTACTACTAATTCAAATTGAATAATTGAAATTCATTAGCCATTTATAATTTACCATTACCAATTATCAAAGTTATTCATTGCTTATAACACGACTTTCTGGGTGTGGAAGTTGCCAACGTTTTTTGAGTTCATCGGGTAGAGCTGCAATTTTTCTGTTTTTATAATCGAAGAGAACCATTCCTGTTTTTACTTTCAAAATTTCTCTTCTTGAATCTTGGTCAATAAATTTGTAATATAAATCAAAACCAGAAGAAGAAAGACTTCCAACGGTTACATAAACCTCAAAAATATTTCCATAAAATCCTTCTCCTTTAAACTGCATTGCTACATCTGCCATAATAACTCCAAAACCCATAATATCAAGTTCGCTTTTAAAACCTTCACTCATAAAAAACTGAACTCTAGCTTCGTGTACAAGACTTAGCATGGCATCGTTTCCGACGTGTCCACCGTAGTTGAGGTCTGTAATTCGGACAGGAATTTCTGTTTTAAATAAAAACTGGTCTGGTAAATCTACTTTTACTCTATTCATTAGGGATTGTATTTTTAGGTTAAAAAATGGTTTACTAAGTAGTCGTACAAAATTAATAATACATATAACTGATTAGCGAGTAATTTTTAAGATAAAACACAAGATAAATAAAATTACAATTACTAATTATTATTTTTTATGCGCATTCAGTTTTCTTTGTATTTATCTTCATTCATCATATAGATCATAAAAATCATTTACCAATAAGTTCAAGTCGTTTTTATTTTGTCCAACTACTTATCTAAACAAATTTACATAAAAAAGTTCTATATTTATCTTTTGGAGACTTAGGAAAAGTGTATTTTTGAACAAACCTACTAAAAATTATGAGAAATTATACAGAA
>PFKD01000139.1 GCA_002784125.1 Flexibacter sp. CG_4_10_14_3_um_filter_32_15 | reverse complement strand
CTTTTGAAATTCATTTTTTATTACATTCTACAAAGGTGACGCAACTCTGTTGCTAGGAAAGGACTATTTTAGATTTTATAAATGACATTCATTTTGATCAATTATTTATCTAAGGAATTTTGAATTTTTAATTTACTGATAATCAATAATTTACGTTTGTAATTAGCTTCGCTGCTTTTGCAGGTCGTAATTTTTAATTAGCTACGCTGCTTTAAGAGGTCGTAATTGATCCTAATAGGTAGTTTTGATTATCTTAATCTTACATTTTTCTACAAAAAATCCCTTTCCAAACTAGGTTTAAAAAGGGATTTGAGTTTTCTTATTTTCTTAATCTGATTTTATTTTTTATTTCTATCTTATTAATTTTACCATTTCAGTAAATACATATTTTCTATTTCGTTGGTCAGTAGCAACTATTTTCATTGTGTATTCGCCTGAAGGTGCAAGTGTATTTCTATACCTTCCGTCCCAACGTCCGTTTACATCGTTCGTTTGAAAAACAGCTTCTCCCCAACGGTTAAAAAGCATCATTTCAAATTCTTTTATAAATTTACTTTCTACTCCATACGCATCATTTAAGTTATCGCCATTGGGAGTAAAAGCATTCGGAAAGTTAATAAAAGAACGGAAATCAATACGAATGGTATTTGAATACGTAATCGAATCGCCCAAATATGCACGAATTCTGATATAGCTTGTTTGCTTAGTCTGACTTCCAATATCGATAGAATATGTCCCAGAACTAGAAACACCTTGTACATTAAAAGGCTCTTTTCCTAAAGAATCGGTTTGTTCTATGACGTAATTACTTGTAGGTACTCCTTCAAAAGCTGTCCAATCAAAACTAAGAGTTCCTTCTTTTTCACTTGTATTTCCTTCCATTCTCAATATAATTGGACAAATAAAAGGACTCGCCTCAGAAGTCAAATCACAGGCATTTGTATAAGAAATAGAATAACAATACGGTGCAGCTTCAATATCAACAGCTCTATCTTCAAAAGTAGAATCGGCTGAATTTAATGTATAAATATTCTCAATTCCTGCCCTATTTTTTCTTGTAACCTTAGCTCCAGTAACCACTGCACCCAATGTTCCAGCAGGATAAGACCATGAAAAAACAGTCTGTCCAGTCGGATTAAAACTTGCATAAATATCAAAAACAGGAGGAGGTAAAGCATTCGAAGCAGCCAAAATACAACGTCTTGGACTAATAATTTTGAGTCCAGAAGCAAATTCTGTTTCTAACTGATAACAATACGTAACCTTACAAACTACAGCTTCATCAAAAATACGAGTGATAGAAACATCAGTTGTATCATAAATTACATTTCCATCTTTTAAAAGAGTGTATTTTACAAATTCTGCATCATCAATCGCTGTTACTTTTGTCCAACCTACATCAATATAATTTTCTTCTCCTCTCAAAATGACATCGGCTACATAAAAAAGCGACGAACTTTCTGTTTGATTCGAACATATATCTTGAACAGAAATACGATAGACTGCATTTGGAGAAACATCTTCAATCGTAAACCTGGTAGAACCTGCTGGAATATCGCCTATTTTTTCAAAACCATTTCCTGCCATTATTTCTAAATTGTGAGGCAATTCAGTTTGTAATGTATATTCTATTGTTGCTGTTCCATTTTCAAAAGCCTCAAAAAGAGCTACTTGAGGAGGTAAAAATGCACCCACAGGTGTTATGATTTCACTACTTGGCGTACAGTTTTCTGCTCCTCCTTCAAAAAGTCCTCTTACAGTAATCGTAAAATCTCTTTCAGAATTATAAGTATGTTCTGCAAATTCATTATCTCCCACAATTTCGGACTGGTTATCTCCAAAATCTATTTTGTACGAATCATAATAATTTTCATTTATCTGCACTCTTACTTTTCTGTCGGCACAACGAATGACATCAAAATCAACAACTTTAGGCGCAAAAACTTCAATAATATTTTCTCGTCTGACCGAATCTCCTCCTGCACCTCCTGTATTTATGAGTTGAGAAATAGAATAAATCCCTGGTTCTTGGAACGTAAAGATAGTTTGCTGCTGAACTCTAGCTTCTCCAAAACGATAAAAAACTAGATTTGGGTCTGCTCCCGAACAATCTGTAACATTGACTGTCAAGGGCGCACAACCTTTTACATTCGAAACATCAAAACAAGGAGTTTGTGCAAAAACAGTTTGTTGAGAAAGAAATAAAAGTGCAGTAACTACAATAAATGAAATACTAGAAGGTAGATAAGACAAATATTTTTGATTTTTAAAATCCATATTTTTATAAAAAACGTAATTTATTAGCTTTTAATAACTTGATATACTAGAATTTGAGTACCAGTTTGAATATGTAAACGAATAGAATCGAAAAAAAATACAAACAATGGTGTAAAGTTAGAGAATATCTATTTTTAGTAGCCATTTTTCATCAAAATTATTTCAAATATGAATAAAAACGTGCTTTTGATAAAGTTTCTGGCTCTTGTCTGATTTTAGATAATACAAAACCTTCTTTTTGTTGAGCTAATGGAACTGTTTGTGTTTTGTCATGCAGCTTTTCATAAACATCCATTTCAATCGCTTGACGTAACTTGAGCATAGAAAAAACATTAAATTTCTCAATAATTTCTTTTGCATTTGATTGTAAAACCCCTTCAAAAACCTTTGCTTTTGAGCCACTTCCATACGCACAAAAACCAATTTTTTGATTTTCTAAATGTTCATCTCCTTCATTATCGACTAATTTCATTTCTAAGCAGCTCATCAACGCCATAAAAATAGAAGCTGTGTACATATTTCCAATTTCAGAAGAAGCTAATTGACTATCAGCAATTTTTTGATTTACAAAATTTTTATACAAATCTGTTTTTGAAACGAGTTTTATTAATTGATTTGCTTCTACATTTATTTCTTCTTTACTAAGGTTCAGTTTTTCTAAAAATTCCTTTTTTGTTGTTTCATTTTCTGTCAAAATTCTCTCCTCTGTAAAAAGCTGACTAAACATTCTTTTTCCATGAAAAGCGTAAGGCAAATGAAAAATAAGGCTGTCCCATTTTTCAGAAAGAATATCATTTTCATTGTAGAAACCTTCTTCCACAGCCTGTTTTTTGAATGAAAAATAAGCATCACGCAAACGGTTTTGATAACACGAATTAGAAAACTGTCCATCAAAAACAGGGGTTTCACTAAAATTAGGTTTAAAAAAATCGTGTTCACTTTTCGTAGAAATGCCCCAAATATCATTGATAGCCAATAATCTAGGGTTTTGTTTGACTAGCATTGCAACTGCTCCAGCACCCTGTGTGTATTCTCCTCCAGAAAATTTTTCATATTTTGCATAATCCGTACAGACAACAATACCAATACGGTTTTTATTATTTCTAGCCCAATCTAATGTGTTCTGAAGCGCATCAACGCCACCAATACAAGCAAAAGTCATGTCGATAGCATCACAATTTTCAAAAAATTCTTTTTTTGAATTGCTATTTTGTTCTTCTTGTAACTTTTCAGTTATCATTCCCAAAACATAAGTAGCAATCGGTTTTGCGCCATCAAGACCAGATTCTGTTCCTATATAAAGCCTTCCAATGTCTTTTGGATTCAAATTATACTCTTTTATCAATTTCAAAACGGCATTGGCTGCCATACTTGCTGCATCTTCATTGACATCTGGAAGAGCCATTTTCAAAACGCCTAAACCCTTACTCAATTTATCATAATCAAGATTTCTTGAAAGAGCTAAAGTTTTCAAATCTAAATAAATAGAAGGAACATAAAAAGACATGGCATCAATGCCAACTTGTACTGTATTTTGATTCATCAAAAAGAGAGGTCAGATATAAACAACATAAATATTTTTTTCCTAATGTGTGTGTTATTGGTTTATTTTTTATCGTTCACAAATCTATACAAAATCTAGTAGAAATGACAACGATTAATTTTTATAAAATCGTTTTAAAAAGAATAATTGAATTTTTTTAAGAAAATACTACACTTTTTTTGATAAAAAATGAATTTAACGATTATTTAACATTAATTTTATAGATTTATTTGGAAAGTTTAAAAAGTCGTCGTATCATTGCATCACACTTCAATTACACGTTAGTCAAATCAGACAAAAAAGTGTATGAGATTTATACAGAAGTACAGAGAGAACAGGCTCAACGATGTACTGGCAACCTGCCGTTATTTACTACTAAAAGTCAAATAAGCAAGGTGCTAATTCCTGCCTAAATCAAGTTTTTTCTTTTTAGGTTTAATCAATTTTAAATCAAAAAGAATTTAGGACATATAAACTCTTAAATACCCATGACTCTACAAACATCTTACAAACAACACAACCAAAAGCAAAGTTACCAGTTAATTCTTGGCACTAATCTTAGCACTAAGAATATTTTTGCTGTCCCTTATTTTTCTTATTTACCTTTTTACGTAGCCAACTCTAAGGCTATGTGTTGTTGTTGTTTCTAATAATTCAATTCATCTGTTTTTTTTTAATTACGTATTTTTTCTTGAAATAAAGGATTGACTTTTTATATCTATACAAATCTAATTTATCCTATTTTCACTAAAAAAAACACAAAATTCACGTATAAAATAGCTGTACCTACAATTTTTATTAAAATACATTTACTATCAAAACAAAATAGTTTAAAAGTATTTTATAGTACTCAAATCTAATTTCATTTTTCCATAAATTGATAATTTTATAAGTTATTTTATAAATTATCACTCTAAATTCTACAACCTATGTCAAACAAACCATTGCATTTCGAAACACTTCAACTTCACGCAGGACAAGAAGCAGACCCAACAACAGGCTCTCGTGCTGTCCCAATTTATCAAACCACTTCTTACAACTTTCAAAATGCAGAACACGGAGCTAACTTATTTGCTCTCAAAGAGTTTGGTAATATTTACACTCGCATCATGAACCCTACCACAGATGTTTTTGAGAAGCGAATTGCTGCTCTTGAAGGGGGGGTTGCTGCTGTGGCTGTTGCTTCTGGAATGGCTGCACAGTTTACGGCTCTCAATAATATTTTGGAAGCAGGAGATAATTTTATTTCTACTACATACTTATATGGTGGTACGCACAATCAATTTAAAGTAGCTTTCAAGCGCATCGGAATTGAAGCTCGTTTTGCAGATGGCGATAAAGCATCTTCTTTTGAATCTTTGATTGATGAGAAAACAAAAGCTATTTATTTAGAAACAATCGGCAATCCAGAATTTAATATTCCAGATTTTGAAGCAATTACAAAACTTGCCAAAAAACATGATATTCCAGTTGTGGTAGATAATACATTTGGCGCAGCAGGTTATCTTTTCCGTCCTTTAGAACATGGTGCAAACGTAGTAACAGCATCGGCTACAAAATGGATTGGTGGACACGGAACAAGCATCGGAGGAATTATCGTTGATGGAGGAAATTACAACTGGGGAAATGGAAAATACAAACAATTTTCAGAGCCATCAGAAGGGTATCAAGGTCTTAATTTTTGGGAAACTTTCGGAGAAGGAAACCCACTAGGATTGCCAAATATTGCCTTTGCTATTCGTGCTAGGGTAGAAGGTTTGAGAGATTTTGGTGCTGCAATTAGTCCTTTTAATTCATTTTTATTACTTCAAGGATTAGAAACACTTTCTCTTCGTGTTCAACGCCATGTAGATAACGCTCTTGAACTTGCAAAATGGTTAGAAAGCCACGAATTAGTAGAAAAAGTAAATTATCCCGGTCTTGAAAGCAGTGCTTACCACGAACTAGGAAAAAAATATTTGAGAAATGGTTTTGGTGGAGTTTTGTCTTTCCAAGTAAAAGGAGGAAAAGAAAATGCTGAAAAATTTGTCAATAGTTTAGAACTTGTTAGTCATTTGGCAAATGTAGGCGATGCAAAGACGCTTATTATTCATCCAGCTTCGACAACGCATCAACAGCTTTCGGACGAAGAACAAAAAAGAGCAGGTGTACACCCAACTTTATTGAGAGTTTCGGTAGGCATCGAACATATTGAAGACATCAAAGGCGATTTTATCAATGCTTTTGAAAAAGTATTTTCTCCTGTTTTAGCCTAGTAGCTTACGCTTTAGCGTGAGTGCAACTGTACCGTACACTTTAGTGTGCGTCAAAAAAAACCTTGTTTTGGCTAGAAAACAAGGTTTTGATTATCAATTCTCATAAAACGAGGTTGCAGCCTCTTGTGTTTTACTTATTTTAATCATTCAAATTTACAAAAAAATGTCTATACTTTCTTTCTCATTTCAAGGAATAAATCAAAGTGTCGCAAAATTCAAAGGAAAAAGTCGCCAGTTTGACCTTACCATTGATGAGCCTATTGAGTTAGGTGGAACAAATCAATATCCAAATCCTGTCGAATATATTTTGGCTGGTTATGCGGGTTGCCTCAATGTGGTGGCGCATATCGTGGCTAAGGAATTGAATATTGACCTCAAAAAATTAGAGATTAATGTTTCTGGAAATCTTAATCCTTCCAAACTTTTTGGAGAAGATACAACAGAACGAGCAGGTTTTCAGCGTATTGAAGTCAGTCTAAAACCTCAAACTTCGGCTACCGATGTAGAGCTTTTGGGTTGGTTACAAGAAATTGAAAGACGCTGCCCAGTAGGAGATAATTTGCAAAACAAAACGCCTATTTCTCTTCAAATTGAAAAACAAATTTTTGTAGCTTCTCTGAATTAAAAGATAAAAAAATAAATCAACCAGTTATGTATAAACCCTAAGTGTCTATCAAGATGCTTAGGGTTTTAATAAAAATATTCTATGCTAAATTATTTTGATTCTTCTTCTGAATTTGTCCTTGAAAGTGGTCAGTCTTTGCCTTCCTTGCGTTTGGCTTATCATACTTTTGGAAAACTAAACGACAAAAAAGATAATGTTGTCTGGGTTTGTCATGCTTTGACGGCAAATAGTAATCCGTTGGAATGGTGGAATATTTTGGTTGGAGAAAACGAAACGATTAATACAGAAGAACATTTTATTATTTGTGTAAATATTTTGGGTTCGTGTTATGGTTCTACCAATGCGCTTTCTAAAAATTCAAAAACAGGGCAGCCATTTTACCATGATTTTCCTTTTTTTACCATTCGTGATATTGTTGATGGAATAGATTTACTTCGAAAAGAATTACAAAAAAAGTTAGGTTTTAAAAAAATTTGGCTCTGTATCGGTGGTTCTATGGGAGGACAACAGGCAATGGAATGGGCAATAAAAGAACCCTATTTAATCGAAAATTTGGCTCTTATTGCTACCAATGCAAAGCATTCAGCGTGGGGAATTGCCTTTAATTCTTCGCAACGCCAAGCAATAGAAAGTGATGTTACTTGGAAAACAAATGATAAAAAAGCAGGATTAAATGGAATGAAAGTAGCTCGTAGTATTGCACTTTTATCGTATCGAAATTATGAAGCCTACAATCTTACACAAACAGATAATGATGGCAGAACACAAAATTTTAGTTCTGAATCTTATCAAGTTTATCAAGGCAAAAAATTAGCACAGCGATTTGATGCTTTTGCCTATTATAATCTTTCGAAGGCGATGGACTCACACGATGTAGGAAGAAATAGAGGAGGAATTGAAAAAGCACTTTCACAGATTAAAGCAAAAACGGTTGTTGTCAGTATTACAAATGATGTTTTGTTTCCTTCCGAAGACCAACAACTTTTGGCAAAATATATTCCTAACTCAAGTTATTTTGAGATAAAATCTCCTTATGGACACGATGGTTTTTTGTTGGAAGGAGAAAAATTAGGTAAAATAGTAACTGACAGTTTCCAACTGTCAGAGAAAAAAATATTTATTTAAAACGAATGACAGTTGGAAACTGTCAGCTACATTATGAAAAAAACATTAAAAATTGGTTTATTTGGTTTTGGTTGTGTTGGAAAAGGTCTTTACGATATTCTTCAAAACAACACCGAAAATACAGGATTTGAAGCACAGATTTTGAAAATTTGTGTAAAAGATAAAAGTAAAAAGCGTAAGATAGACTCGTCTTTTTTTACGTTTGATAAAAATGAAATTTTAGATAATTCTGAAATAAATCTTGTTATTGAGCTTATTTCTGATGCCGATGAAGCCTATCAAATTGTAAAAAAAGCATTATTAAGTGGAAAAAATGTAGTTACGGCAAACAAAAAAATGCTTGCCCTGCATTTGGAAGAATTAGTCAAAATTCAAAAAGAAACAGGAACTTCACTTTTGTATGAAGCTGCTACTTGTGGAAGTATTCCGATTGTCAGAACGTTGGCAGAATATTATGATAATGAGCTTTTATATTCTGTAAGTGGAATTTTTAATGGCTCATCGAATTATATTTTATCAAAAATTGCTAATGAAAACCTCACTTATAATGTAGCTCTGAAACAAGCACAAGAATTAGGTTTTGCAGAAGCTGACCCAGCACTTGATGTGGCAGGTTTTGATGCAAATTACAAACTTTGTCTTTTGGCTGCACAGGCTTACGGAATTTTTGTAAATCCTGATGAGGTATTGAGAATTGGAATTAATAATCTCAAAAAAGAAGATATTGATTTTGCTGCAACCTATACAAATACAAAAGGACAAAAAGATTTTAAAGTAAAATTAGTAGCCAATATTTCACGAATTGGTAAAACAGTAGGGTAAACGCACGAAACTTTTTATACTGCTTTCAGTATGTTTAAACACACTTTAACTATCAGAGTAAATTCAATTT
>PFKD01000185.1 GCA_002784125.1 Flexibacter sp. CG_4_10_14_3_um_filter_32_15 | reverse complement strand
TAGCATAATTCAAAATTCACAAGGTCTTTTTTTAAAAATCAACTAATAATCAATAATTTAAAATCATAGTTTGGCTACGCTGAATATTCATTTCGTAATTGATACTAAATTACTTATCAAGCTCAAAAAACAGGCAAATCTTTAATCATTTTATAGGAATTGTTATTTAATTCTTTTTCAAAAACACCTAATTGCATTCCGTTGGTTATCATCACGAAAGGCGCATCAATGCAATAATTATAGACTGCAACTTGTGAAAAAACATCAGAAGAAAGTGAAATATAAGCAGCTTTACATTCTACCACCAAAAAAGGATTTCCATTTCTATCAAAAATCAAAATATCAGTTCTTTTTTTTCGCTCTTGAAAATGATGTTCGCTTTCTATTTGCATCAAATTTTTAGAATACTTTTGAGAGAGAAGAAAATGAATGACATGCTGACGAACCCATTCTTCAGGAGTAAGAAGAATCCATTTTTTTCTAATTATATCAAAAATTTGATATTTTTTAGAGGATTTATTTTTATCTGTATCGGTAAATTTGTCAGTAGTACTTTCTACTTGCTTGATTTTGGCTTCAAAGGAAGGAATATTAAGTTTAGGAAACACGTTTATAAAATTTTATAAAGATTTATATGTATTTTTGAGAAAATGAAAGTTTTATTTGGAATAAGAAAATATAAAATAAACGTTATCACAGTTATTTACAAGTCTAATAATCAATTAGTTAGAGAAAAACAAAACAGTATTATTTTTCCATAGCAACAGGTTTGCAAACCTGTCGCTATGGAAAAATGAACATTACTAAATTAACCGTGATAACATTTATTCTAAATTTATTTCAGTATTTCATTCTAAATTCTAAATTTTTAATTCTAAATTTATTCAAACATTGGGAAAAAATTATAATACCTCGTATGAAGAAGCCCACTCACAACAAGACATGTCTAAAAAAGAAAATATTGTCAAAGATTGGTTGCCACGTTATACAGGACGCAAGTTAGAAGATTTTGGGGAATTTATTTTACTAACTAATTTTATTGGTTATGTAGAACAATTTGCCGAACGTTTTGGCGTAGAAGTAATGGGAAGAGGAAAACCTATGCAAACAGCAACGGCAGGAGATATTACCATCATCAATTTTGGAATAGGAAGTGCTATGGCTGCAACCGTTATGGATTTGCTTTCTGCTATTGAAATAAAAGCCTTATTATTTTTAGGAAAGTGTGGAGGATTGAAGAAGAAAAATGAGCTAGGAAGTTTTGTTTTGCCTATCGCTGCCATTCGTGGCGAAGGAACAAGTAATGATTATTTGCCTAGTGAAGTTCCTGCTTTGCCTTCTTTCCGTATTCATAAATCAGCTTCTATTGTTATCCGAAATCATCAATTAGATTATTATACTGGAACAGTTTATACGACAAATCGTAGAGTTTGGGAACACGATACAGGGTTCAAAAAATACTTGGAAGATATGCGAGTAATGGCGATTGATATGGAAACGGCTACTATTTTTACGGTTGGTTTTGTCAATGAAATTCCTCGTGGTGCGCTACTTATGGTGTCAGATAATCCAATGATTCCAGAAGGTGTAAAGACTTCAAAGAGTGATTCGACAGTTACTGCCAAATTTGCCGAACGTCATTTGCAAGTAGGTATCGAAACGCTTCAACGTATTGCACAATCTGGCGAATCGATGAAACACATGAGATTTGAATAATTTTTGAAGATTAGGAAATAGAGATTGGGAATTGGGGAATAGAAATAAATACAAGTAATTTTGTGGATTTCCTGCATTTCGTTTATAATTTATAATTAACCATTCACAATTACTTTGAATATCTTATCATTTTTTAATTTTTTACAGTCTAAGAAAAATCCTTTAGGAAATAAAGAAGTTTCGACAGATTCTTCTTCTATTTCGAAGGGTTTTTTGGTTCGAAGTAATGAAATAAAAAGTTATTTTTCAAAGCCTATTTCTTCAATTTCAATTCCTTTATTAAACTCTGATTCTCAAAAAACAGTTTCGATTATTCCTTTCGAACAAAATGCTAGTTTTTCTCCTTTTTGGGTAGCTTTTCCAGAGCAAGAACAGGCTACCACCCAAACCGATTTGATTTCTCGCTGGACACTCACAGACAAAACACTCATTTACAAAAGAGAAGGAAAACAAAAACGCTTTATTCTTTCTCAAATTGCAAAAATAGACCTTCAGTACAAACGCTTGATGTTTCCTTTGCTTTTAGGTGGAATTGGAGGAGCTTTTTCTATTGTAGCAAGTATGAAAGGTTCTCTAAATTTATGGATTGGAATGGGACTAGGGGCAGTTGGTTTGCTTCTTTTTTATTATGGAATAAAAGGACGTTATCAATTAGAAATTTATATGAAAAGTAATGCCATTCATACTTTTTTTATAGAAGATAAAAGCAAAAACTGGGATAGTTTTTTTAAGAAATTGAATTATTTTTGGAAAATAAGTAAGTAAAATATTTTTCTCAAAAAAAAGAAACTTTGTTAGTAGTTTTTCGGTAATCCGAAATAACTCTGATAATAGTTTGCAGCACGAAAGAACTATTGAGAGCCTTCTGAAAGGACTCTCAAAGTTTATAAAAATAACAAAAAAAGCAACATTTCTAGTTAGACTAAAAATATTGCTTTGATTATATTTTCCAACAGCTTGGAAGCTATCGGCTACTTATACAAAATCTCAAAAGCCTCTTCGACTACTTTATCTAATCCAGATAAATCTTTTCCTCCTGCCGTAGCAAAGAAAGGTTGTCCACCCCCTCCACCTTTGATATTTTTGGCTAAATCTTTTACAATTTTCCCAGCATTCAAGCCTTTTTCTTCTACCAATTCTGGCGAAATAGTAACAGCGATTTGTGGTTTGCCTTCAATATCGGCAGCCAAGACAGCAAAGAGATTTTCTACTTCGTTTTTGAGTTCGAAACTAAGATTTTTGAGCGCATCAGCCGACGGAATAGAAATTTTTTGAATCAAAATATTTATTCCATTTTCATTTTTTACTTCTGTCAGAAGGTTCTTTTTGATATTTCTAGCTTCTTTTTCTTGAAATTCTTGAATCTGCTTTAAAAGAAGTGCATTTTGTTCTACAAGTGTGCTTACATCGTCTTTTAGATTTTTGTTTCCTTTTACTATCGAACGAATTTCTTTGACAAGTTTGTTTTGTTCTTGAATCCAATTATAGGCTTTTTCTCCTGTCAGCGCTTCCAAACGACGAACACCTGCTGCCACCGAGCTTTCAGAAATAATTTTGAAGAAACCAATTTTTCCTGTTGCCGAAACGTGCGTTCCTCCACAAAGCTCCACCGAATAATTCTTATCAAACAAAACTACACGAACCGAATCGCCATATTTTTCGCCAAAAAGAGCCATTGCACCCATTTGTTTAGCTTCTTCAATAGGCGTATTTCTCATTTCTTGAAGCTCAATATTTTCTCTAATTTTTTGATTGACAATAGTTTCTACCTTTTCAATTTCTTCGTCAGTCATTTTAGCAAAATGAGAAAAATCAAAACGCAAAATATCTTCTGAAACTAATGAACCTCGCTGTTGTACGTGAGTTCCCAAAACAGACCTCAAAGCTGCATGTAAAAGGTGTGTTGCAGAGTGATTATTTTCCGTCGAACGTCTTAACGTTTCACTTACAATCGCTTTATAATTTGCTGTGAAGTCAGAAGGAAGTTTTTTTGTGATATGAACAATCATATCATTTTCTTTCTGTGTATCGATGATGCTAATTTTCTCTCCGTTATTTTCTTCTGAGTCTAAATTCTGAATATAACCTCTATCGCCAACCTGTCCACCACTTTCAGCGTAAAAAGGAGTTTGGTCAAGCACGATTTGATAAAGCGTTTTTCCTTTTTGCGTAATTTCCCTCCAACGAACAATTTTTGCCTTTGCCTCCAAAGTATCATAACCCAAAAAATCAACATTTATGCTTGTGTCTTTTTGGATTTCGTGCCAATCTGATTTTTCAGAAGCTGCATCTTTTTGTGAACGCTTTCTTTGTTCGTTTAAAGCCTTTTCAAAACCTTTTTTGTCGATACTCATTCCTGCTTCTCTTGCCATGAGTTCTGTCAAATCATCAGGAAAACCAAAAGTATCATACAATTCAAAAACATCGTTTCCTTGAATCATTAGGCTTGAAGTCCTGTTTTTTACTTCCTCAAAACGCTTAATTCCATTTTCTAAAGTACGCAAAAATGAATTTTCTTCTTCTTTAATTACTCTTGCAACAAAATCCTTTTGAGCATCTAATTCTGGGAACGTATCATCAAATTGTTCTGCCAAAATATGTACCAGTTCAAACAAAAATGGTTCTTTCAAATCCAAATACGTATAACCATAACGCACAGCACGACGCAAAATACGACGAACTACATAACCTTGTTTGTTATTTGATGGAAGTTGTCCGTCTGCAATCACAAAGGAAATTGCACGAATATGGTCAGCAATTACACGAATGGCAATATCTGTTTTTTCATTTACACCATACGAAATGCCACTAATCGCCTCAACGGTTTTGATAAGAGGCGTAAAAACATCGGTATCATAATTGGATTGCTTGCCTTCGATAGCACGCACCAAACGCTCAAAACCCATTCCTGTATCTACGTGTTGTGAAGGAAGTTTTACGAGAGATTTGTCGGCTTTGCGCTCAAATTCCATAAAAACGTTGTTCCAAATTTCGATAACTTGTTGGTGGTCTGCATTGACTAGCGTTTTTCCATCCACTTTTTCACGTTCTGCATCAGTACGTAAATCAATATGAATTTCTGAACAAGGACCACAAGGACCTACATCGCCCATTTCCCAAAAATTATCTTTTTTATTTCCGTACAAAATACGGTCTTCTCCTCCCAAAATCTGTTTCCAAATTTCGAAAGATTCTGTATCTAAAGCTAGTTTATCGTCTTTATCGCCCTCAAAAATAGTTACATACAGACGTTCTTTTGGTAGTTTATAGACTTCTGTCAAGAGTTCCCACGCCCAAGGCAAGGCTTCTTTTTTGAAATAATCGCCAAACGACCAGTTTCCTAGCATCTCAAAAAATGTATGGTGGTAGGTATCAATTCCTACATCGTCCAAATCGTTGTGCTTTCCAGAAACACGAAGACATTTTTGTGTATCAGCAATTCGTTTGGAAGGTGGATTTCCATTTCCTAAAAAATAATCCTTAAACTGTGCCATTCCAGAGTTGATAAACATGAGTGTAGTATCGCCTTTTGGAATAAGAGGCGCAGAATCAACAATTAAATGCTGTTTTTCTTGAAAAAAATTGAGAAAGGCTTGGCGTACTTCTTTAGCTGTCATGTTTATATTTTGGTTCGATTGTAGCTAACAGCTTCCAAGCTGTTAGGTTTGTAATTACTTATTGACATTATCGATATTATCGATATTATCGATAGCTTGGAAGCTATCGGCTACTTTTGAAAGGGCAAAGATAAGAAAAGATAAAAAAGAATTTTAATAAAAACACAAAAAAAACTGTCATTTAAAGTCTAAAATTTATACTCATTTCAAACTTTAATGACAGTTTTTTATTAATTTTCTCCAGCGTTGAGGTTTAAATCAATTATTTTTTGTAGGCACCTGCTACTTTGTGATACCAATCTATCAATATCTCCTCCATTTTTTTGAGTTCTTCTTTATCATTTAACATGTCTTCATTAGGTGCTAATGCAAATGTTGGTCTAGGAACTAGTCCATTAAAGTAAGCTATTAACATCAGTCCGTCGTCATTTTTGATATATATTCCGTCTGTTCCTTCATTGAAATAATTGCTCACACAGCGTCCTGTTTCATAGCCTTCTATTTCTTCTACATTACAATTACAGTACTCAACGGGAGCATTAGAAGGCATTACCTCTACTTTCAATTTGTCATCATCATAAGTAAGCTGAAACGTACCTACACCGTCTGAATAAGGCATTTTTATTCCTTTGTATGCAATCTTTCCTTCTGCAACAAGAGAAGTATTTTTGTCTTTGTAATGAATAATGGTTTCTCCATTTTGCAAGACAAGTGTATTTTCAGAAATATCTAAAATTTGGTGTTCTTCTGTTCCTTGTGGTGTAACCAAAATGAGAGTAGAACCATTTATTTGCCAAGTACCCTGCAAAACGACTACGCCTCCATTGACAATTTTGAGTACATTGTTTTTTTCAAATATCATCTCCATTTGCCCAATAACAGATAATATTCGCTCCTCTTGTGCTTTTTTATCGGTAAGTTCTCGCCCTGCCTGTGTACTCAACTGACTAAGTTGTTCATCTATATTGGCGTATCTGTCATCAAATGCTGCTTGCATTTGGTCTATATCTGCCACCCAAGTCGTACTAGACAATAAAGCTGATTTGTTTTGAGCAAAACTAATAAAAGAAGTCATAATAAAGATAAATGTTAAAAATAATTTCTTGTTCATTTTTTTGTTTTTTTAATAATTGATTAATAACTTGCCTTTGATAAATAGTTTTACATAAATTGTGAAAGACAAGAAATAAAATGTAGTCGGTATTGATGTTGCCACCAATTACAAAACTAAAAAAAATAGAGAAAAAAACGTGCTAAAAAGCACATCACGAAATTAGCTTTTCATAAACAGTCAGAATTATTTCATAAATGGTTCATTTGTCTTCATAAACGGTTAGTTTGGTTTCATAAAGCATTTCTAAACAGCAATAAAAATAGCTCATTGAATGATTATTTGTAAAAACAAAAAAATCAATATTTGAATATGTTTTTAGTAAATTTTATTTTATTAAAAATAATATTAATTTAAAAATTAAATCAAAATTAATTCAAGCAAAAGTGGAATTTAGGTTTTTTGATATGGTATATAAATTGTCGTACTTGCTGACAGAAAAATAGCTATCTTCTAAGATAAATAACTTGCTAAGATATTTTTTATAAATATATTACTTTTTTGTATAATTATTTATTTTTTTAGCTATTAATTAAAAATCAATTTACTTAACACTATTTTTATGTCAAAAATCAGAATTTTATTCGATATCCTTGTTTTTTTTGTTCTTCAATCGAACGCATTTGCTTCTTTTTCAGAAATAGGAGGTCTTTATTATTCGTATCAAACACAAGAATCCATTTATATCAAATGGGACTTTAAAGCATCACATGCGACTGCTATTTATTGGGCAAAAGGAAATAATCCGTATCAACGTTTTGAAATAATGACCCAGTATGACAAGAGTACAGAAGATACTTTTACCGATTTTATCAATCACTATATTCAGATTTGGCAGACGGATAAACCAACTGTTAGTTATGAATTAAATCTCTTTGCTGCTAGTTTTGATGATATCAGAGCTATCAATTTAAACAAAAAGGGAAACACTCAAAAAACACAATTTATGCAGATTGCTAGTCAAGATAAAATTTCTTTTACTGAACAAGCCAAACCAAACGCACTACTTACAGAGGCAATTACGACGATGGAATGGGGTGCTTTTAATCCTCAAATAGGTGAAATGGACGATTACACAACCGTAGCAATGGGGCAAGACGACGTACTTAATCGTTTTTCTATCGTGGTCAGTAATGACAATGGAAATGTTTATTATGAATCAAAGATAGAACATAATTTATCCATTAAGGCTGCCACAGAGGGATTTAAAGACTATTCTATCAACGTAAAAATAGATGTTGTAGAGAATATTTATTGGAGATTGAGTTTTTATGCGCCCACAGGCGAATGGAAAATGGCTCTTTTACAACGCAACTATGTCAATAAATAATTTTTTGAGTTCCTTATTTTATTAATTATATATTAAATTTAAAAATTATGAATTACAACAATTTTTTTACTAACATAATTATCTTATGTTTGCTTCCACTTTTTTTTGTGAGTTGTACAGTTACTACGCAAGACAATTCGTCTGAAGACACCCAAGAAGACCAGCAGGTTGAAGTAGTAGCAGAGGAAGTTAAAGAAGAAGAAAACTCATCTACTTCTGCAACCACTACCGAAAAACAGAATAATTTGGACTCTTATTCTCTCAACTGTCAGGGTTTATCTAATCTACAACTAGGAAAAAATACTTCTACACTCAAAGAAAATTTTGAGCCTTCACAGGTTGAGTTTTGGGAAGACGGTCTTGACGGCCCTTATTACAACGTAAAACTAGAAGAAGACCTTGAAGTTTGGGTGTATTATGAAGATGGAAAAGATAATAGTATCAGTACGTTGCAGTTTAATTCGAAAACGCCTAAGCTAAAATTTGAAGATGTATATGTCGGAATGCCTATGGAAGAACTCAATACCTATCTAGCTACGCCTGTAGAGTGTGCGTACAATGAAGAATTAGGATTATTGGTAATTGAGGGAAAAAATTTGGCTTCTAGCTCAAATAACAACGAATATGCCTGTATTACTTTGGTTGTTGAGGTAGGAAATAATGAGGCTTTTGTAGCTGCAAATCCAAAATTTAAAAGTGATATGCCCGAATTTTTACAAACCGAACCTTATATACAGACTTTATACCTAATGAAAAATTAAAAAAAATAAGGCTCTTATCTGATATTGGACTGATAATAAACAAGTTTTGTACTTACCAAATTTTATCCTGTAAAAGTGTTGTTTTTTCCATAGGTTT
>PFKD01000100.1 GCA_002784125.1 Flexibacter sp. CG_4_10_14_3_um_filter_32_15 | reverse complement strand
ACTTTATGGAAAAAAGCAAACTATTATTTTGTCAAAAATTGGTCAATTTACAGAATTTGAAAAATGTCACTCATATTGATATGAGTAACACTTCTTATTCTTGCTTTTTAGTTGCAGCGCAACATAACCTTGGTAGAATCGGTAAAAATGAATTTTATTAGCGCTACAGAGTAGCGTAACTGCACTAGTTGACAGTTAAATACAAAGTTATGCTACTCTGTGGCTTTTTAAATTACTTATTTGTAGACTTTCTACAACCGAAGGTCAGCGAAGCTAACGGTAACGCAACGCTGTTGCTAGAAAAACCTATTTCAATTTCTGTAGATGGCACTCATATTGACATTAAGCCACCCTAAAAGCGTTTCCCACATAGTCGGAGTGAGGTCTTTGAGTCCCATTTCACGTACAAATTTTGCAATTCCCATCGCTTCGGTACGTCTTTCTTCCCAATTTTTTTGGTCTTTGTCGTACATAAAAACCAATTCTTGAGGTTTGATTGAGATACTTTCCATAATTTGGTCTTGATTTTTGTCTTGTTTCATAATAGATTAAAAAGTGTAGGTTAAAAGTGTTCTAACCTTTTATTGCAAAAAAAGTTACTTTTTAGTTTTGTTCTAGTATTTCTTTTGGTTTCAAATACGTATTTTTTTTAAATAATTTATACGATTCAGAAGCATCTGATTGAAAAATTGCATAATACGACCAGTCATACATTTGCCATTTTAGTCCTCTAGCAACGGTCATGCTATCAATTTCTTTTTCATACATGGCTTTTCTTTTTTTGCTTGTATAAGCCCAAAGACGCTGCAAAACGCCTCTAAAAGTACGATTTTGATAATCTACAAAATGGCTAAATTCGTGTGCAAAAATTCCGATACTTGCATTAAAAGGAACTTCGTCAATGGTTATCATTCCTTCTTTTTGGCTGTTGTTTATCCGAACTACATAACTTCTTTTTGATTTATTTTTAAAACAAAGCGACGAAATAGTAGGGCGTGCATTAAGTGTCGTTTTGATAGCACATTCTTTGAAAGTAATTGGCGTTTCGATAAGTTCAGAATAATATGATAGAGCTATCAAGATGGCTAATTTATACTTTTCTGGAATTTCTTTATTTTTTCCGTAGCGTATTTCCAAACTGTCTATGATACTGTCATGTTGAGAGCTATCAATACAATGTAAATTGAGGGGAAAAGTAGAGTTATCTGAATGAGAAAAAGAAGAGTTTTCTAAAAAAAAGCTTTTATTTTTAGTAGAAGTTTGAGCAGAAGAAAATGAGAAAAAGAAAAAAAATTGAAATAAAAACAGAATAATTATTTTAAAAAACATAAAAGCAAGTAAAAGTTGAATAGGAATAAATATCTTTTTACTAAAATACAAAATTTGAGCTAGAAATGAAATTATAACTCAGAATAAATTGCTTTTTTTAATAAAAATACTTACTTCTATAATCAAAAACCTAACATTAAAGTTAGATTTTTCTAACTTTGCTCTACTTCTGACTTCTGAAATTATACTTCTAAATTTATACAAGTGGATAAAATAATAGATTTTTTGTTATTGACAGAACCTAACACTCGGTATGTTGTTTTGGGTTCGATACTTTTGGGTGCAAGTTCGGCTATTGTAGGCTGTTTTACATTTTTACAAAAACGTGCTTTAGTAGGCGATGCTGTCGCACATTCGGTTTTACCAGGGGTTTGTGGTGCTTTTTTGGTGGCAGGGACAAAGAATCCTCTTTTTTTGATTGTGGGTGCTTTTGTGTCAGGCTGGCTTTCTATTATTTGTATGAATTTGATTACACGGTATAGCAAACTCAAAGAAGATACGGCTGTTGCACTTATTTTATCTGTTTTTTTTGGTTTTGGTGTGATGCTTTTGACTTATATTCAGCAATCTGGAAATGCTTCACAATCTGGTTTAGAGAGTTTTTTGTTTGGAAAAGCTGCTGCCCTTGTGGGGAGTGATGTTTGGGTTTTTGGTGGTTTGGCTGCTTTGATGCTTCTTTTGGTCGGACTTTTTTATAAAGAATTTATCATTGTCATTTTTCATAAAAATTTTGCCCAAACGATTGGACTTCCCATTGTTGCTATTGAAATTTTATTGACTACACTTACCGTTTTGGCTGTTGTGGTCGGTATTCAGTCTGTGGGAGTGGTTTTGATGGCTGCGATGTTAGTTACCCCTGCTGCTGCTGCTCGTTTTTGGACAGATAAATTACACAAAATGCTTTTTATTGCTGCTAGTTTTGGTGCTTTGGCTGCTATTGGAGGAGCTTTTGTTTCTTATATCCAAACTCAAATGCCAACAGGACCTTGGATTGTTTTGGTAGCATCTGCGATTGCAATGTTTTCTTTTTTCTTTGCACCTAATAAAGGAATTGTGGCACGAAGAAGAAGACAATATTTATACAAAAAACAAATTTTGGAAGAGAATATTTTGAAAGCCATTTATCACGATATAGAAAGAAGCAAAACTAAAAAAACAATTTCATCTTTGGAAGATATTGGACTTCAAAGGCACTTTAAGCCTATTTTATTAAAAAACACATTACAAAAACTGACACGAAAACAGTTTATAGAAAAAACTCAAAATGGCTGGCAGCTTACCGAAAAAGGAAATATAAAAGCCAAGCGATTAGTAAAATTACACCGTCTTTGGGAATTATATTTGACCGAATTTGTACGCCTTGCACCTGACCATGTACACGAAGCTGCCGAAGCCTTAGAACACATTTTGACACCTGAAATTGAGGCGCAATTAGAAGCAAGATTGAAATATCCTCAAAAAGACCCTCACGATAGAGATATTCCATATTAAGTAATCGCACAAAATTAATGCATCTTATTTTTTAATGTAATAACTTGATAATCAATGTTTTATGTAATTATCTATTTTAAATTAGCTTCGCTGCTTTGGCAGGTGTCCATTTACTTAGATTCTTAATTTTTGAATACTAATTAAACTCCAAACTGCGACAAATGATGGTCTAAATGTTTGTAAAACATATTATTCCACTCTGTTTTATTTAGCTTTCCAAAAGAATGAGATTCTTTATTATCGAAATAATCTGCTCCTAATTCTTGTGTTTTTTGGATGTATTCTATCAAACGTTTTTTTTCTGCTTCAAAAACTCGTTCGTCTTTTATAACAAATTGAGGTGCAGTTTGTCCATTTTTCTTAAAAGGCTTTTCTCCTACTACTTTATTTTTGACAAATGTTTTCAGAATAAACTTTACAAAAGCATTTGGTTTTGGATGTTTTCCTTCTTCATAGACCATTTCATATGTTATGTTACAATGGGCAAGCATTTTCTCGACACTCATTGTTCCCCAAAGAGGTTGAGTTTCTGGAGATAATTTTTCGATGCGATTGATAGTTTCTTCAATATTCGTTTTTTCAAAAATATTTTTCATTGTTTTCTATTTTTTTTGTGAATGGATTATAGTTGTTTTTTTGCTAAAATTCAAGACAATATAGTTATTATTTTCTAAAAAAGTCCTATTTACTAAGTATTTTGCTAATTTCAGTAGCAAAACTATATTTTATCAAAAAATTCAAAATTTCTATTCATAGAAATAAAGTAGTCATTGGTAGAAATAGAGAATAAAAAAAAGAAAAAGATAGAAAATGGTCTGATTTTTCCTTAAATTTAAAATATTCAAACAAAAAAGCAGTTTTTTGTGAATCTACTTGAGTAATAAGTTTATGAAATTAAACCAAACTTCAAAATAAGTTTGGCAATACATCAAAAAAGTTAGTATCTTTTGCGTAGATTCATACTAAAGGAAAACTCAAAAAAAGTATTTTATATAAAGCAAAATATTCATTATTAATTTTCTGTAATTTTATTTAGTTAATTATACATTGATTATTTATGCTTTTTTGTTACTTTATCATTATTTTTTAAGGCTAAATAGATTCATTTTGCCAACTGATTTTTTTAGACAAAACCATTATTTATTCAATACTAACTTCAAAAAAAGTTCATTTTTGAGGTTTTTCTGCTTGTCTTTAACTTTCCTTTTAGGATTTTTATTGAGTTTTTCAGCACAAGCACAAGTTTTTGATTTGAATGATTCTACCAAGATTTATGATTTGGGAGAAGATGTATTTGTTTTGCCTGACAAAGAGGGAACATATACAATAGACGACGTAAGCAGGACTGACAAAGTAAAAGGTTTTAAGCTCTACAAAGATATTAAACCTGTTTATGAAGACGACACAGATATTTATTGGGTGCGTTTTACATTAAAAAATACTTTTTCTACTCGCAAATTATACCTGCTAAAAGCAAAAGATGCCGAAGTAGCTTATCTCTACACCCCCACAACCAACGGAATTAGTTATATTAGAAGTGAAGACGGAATTATTTTTCCTCACGCTAGTCGAAATATCAAAATTGACCGTTCGGCTTGTTTTGTGGTTACGTTGGATAGATTCGAGTCCAAGACTTTTTTCCTTCGCATCGAACACCGTACTGCATTTGCCAAACAAAATAAAAGACTTCTCAATACATTAGAACATTTGACAATAGAAGATTTGGCTCGTGCTATCGAACTCTCAAAAGAACGTCGTTATTATCAAGGGTTTTATTTGGGGGCAATGGTTCTTTTAGCTCTGAATAGCTTGTTTGTATCTTTCCTTTTTAGTGACAGACGTTATTTGTATTATGTAGGATTGCTATTTATGGCAGCCTTATTTAATATGATTTTTGAAGAATATTTGATAGAGTTTTTTGTTCCTAATGACCCTACCATCAACTGGTTGTTGGTCGTTCCTGTTACTTCTCTACTTTGGTTTTTTTATACTTTGTTTTTTAGAAGTTTCTTAAATCTAAAAAAATTAGCTCCTTTTTGGGACAAGTTTTTCATTGGTATAGCTGTCCTATGTTTGGTCATTTTAGGGCTTACTTTTGTAGGTTTTTATAAGATGCAATGGATGGTGTTTTTATTGGTCTTTACTATTTCTATTGCTTTAGTAATCAATATTGTCATTGTTGTTAAGTTCAAACATCGTCCTGCTTCTTTCTTATTGGCTGCCAATGTAGTTTATTTTGGAGGAATAATAGTATTTGCTTTGGCACAGTTAGAAGTACTTCCTAGAAGTTATTTTACGATGCACGCATCTCAAGCGGCTGATATTCTTTTGGGATTATTTGTTTCTCTAGGACTAGCAGACCGAGTAAATTACCTACGCACAGAAATAGAACGACGCAACAACGAAAATAGAGCATTGATAGAAGAGCAAAAAACAAAATTAGAAAAAGAAGTAGCCGAGCGTACACGAGAAATTACCAAAATAAATATGGAACTCTTTACACAACAAGAAGAAGTTACACGCCAAAAAGAACAAATTGAAAAAGCGAACGACAATCTGAAAGGACAACAAGGTGAACTTCGAAAAGCCTATCAAGACATTAATCTTTTGAGTGATATTGGTAGAGATATTACAGCTTCTTTGGATATTGGAGTGATTATAAACACGGTTTATAAACACGTAGAAGAAATGATGGATGCAACCGTTTTTGGTATCGGAACGTATGATGCTGAAAGAGAAATTATCGGATTTAGTCATTTTTATAAAGAAGGTAAAATGGTACCTTATAGAGAAGCTTCTATCAATGATGATAGACTTTCTACGTGGTGTGCTAGAAATAAAAAACCCATTTTTATAAATGATTTTGATGAAGAGTATTCAAAGTATTTAGAAGAAAAGGCTCGTGGAGTTTTGGTCGAAGAACGAAACTCTATTATTTATTATCCTTTGATTCAAGAGGAAAAACTATTGGGAGTAATTACAGTTCAAAGTCCACTCAAAAATGCCTATTCTCGCAATCATTACCGTATTTTGGAGAGTTTGGCTGCTTATATTACGATTGGACTTTCCAACTATGATGCCTATCAAACGATTCAATTAGCTAAAGACGAGATTGATAGAAAGAATTTACAAATTACAGATTCATTGCGTTATGCAAGAGATATTCAAGGTGTAATTTTACCAGGAGAACGTCGTTTTAAGCGTATTTTTAAAGAGCATTTTTTACTCTACAGGCCTAAAGATTTTGTTTCGGGAGATTTCTTTTGGGTAGAAGAATATGAAAATAAGACTTTTGTAGGTGTAATTGATTGTACAGGACACGGTGTTCCGGGGGCATTCATGTCGCTTATCGGAACCATGCAACTCAATCAAATCCTTTCGAAAACGCAAGAACCTTCACAAATTTTGGATCAGCTTCATATTGGAATTAAAAAAGCCTTGAAGCAAGATATTTATAATAATGATGATGGAATGGATGTCTGTCTGTGTTCTATTGAGCATTTGGAAGAGATAAATCGTTATAAAATAATTTTTGCTGGTGCAAAACGTCCTCTTTATTATGTGAGTGAAAATTCTTTGCATCAACTCAAAGGAACTAGAAAAACTATTGGAGGAAGATCAAAAAATGATAAACTCTTTGAGCAAGAAGAAATTTGGCTCAATGAAGGAGATACGCTTTATCTTACTACTGATGGATACGTCGACCAAGCATCACCACGTCAAAAGAAAATAGGAACTATGCAACTTCTCACTTGGTTAGAACAAATTGCTGCTCAACCTATGAACAAACAAGGAGAGTTTTTGAAAGATGAATTGGAAAGGCATCAGCAATATGTAGAACAAAGAGATGATATTACACTTTTGGGAATACGTTTGTAGAGATTGGGAATTAGGACATGGGAATTAGGACATGGGGAAATACAGAACTTCAATTCAATTCTGAATTCTAAATTTATTTCTTAGTCTGCTCTCAAGGCCACAATAGGCGCAATTTTGGCAGCCTTATAAGCAGGAAAAAAACCAGCTAAAGCACCTGAAATAATCAGTAACCCAATAGCAATCAAAACAACATACAAATCTACTTCTGGATTTCTGAAAAAAGAATCTTCACCAGCATCACCAACAAGTATTTTCATTCCCATAATAGCAGCCACTCCCAAAGTAAGACCAAAAAAACCTGCTACTGAAGTAATTACAATCGCTTCACTTACAATCAAACTAACAATAGAATAAGGTGTTGCTCCAAGAGCTTTTCTGACTCCAATTTCTTTGGTGCGTTCTTTTACAATGATAAGCATAATATTACTTACTCCAATTATTCCAGCCAAAATAGTCATCAGACTTACTGTCCAAACAAAACCACGAATAAAGAGAAAAAGCATCTGAAATTTCTCAAATTCTTCTACATTATTTCGTACTCTTACAGCTCTATCATCTTCTGGCGAAAATTTATGACGTGCTGCAAAGTCTTTCTGAATTTCTTTTGCAATCGCATTGGACTCCTCAACAGAAGCATCTCCAACCGTAATCATGAGTTGATTGATTTTGTCTTTTCCATTAAAGGCAAGTTGTGCCGTTGTGATAGGTAGATATACATTTTGCATTTCTCTTTCGCTTCCAGCATCTGAAAAAACACCTACAACTTGAAAAGGAACATCGCCCAATATTACCCATTTTCCAATAGGAAATTTTGGATTTTCTTCAAATTTATCAAAAAGTTCTTCGGCTACTAACTTTCCAATGACTGTTACTTTTCGTTTTTGGTCTAAGTCGGTTTGATTGATAAAACGCCCAATATCCATTTGCGTATTTTCCAAATATTTATGGTCTGGATGAACAGCACGAGTATTATACGACGAACTTTTATCTTCATAACGAATAACATATTCTCCTCTCAAATAAAATCGTCCTGTTTTGTATTCTATTCCCTCTATATTTTCTAAAGCGTCATAATCTTGATTCTTGAATTGAATCTGACGACCCACAGGCATTCCTTTATAAGCAATAGAAGTTTGTCCGTCGTAAAGCCACAAACTATTTACGGCATCATCTCTAAAGTTGTGTTCGACTCCGTTTTGAAGTCCTTTTCCTGCTCCTAAAAGCAAAACAAGCATAAAAATACCCCAACCAACGCCCAAAGCAGTTAGTGAAGTTCGAAGTTTGTGTCTAAAAAGGGTATCAATTATTTCACTCCATTTATCGGTATCAATTATCCTCATAGTAAGATTCTATATTTTAGCTTTTATTTTTATAACTCAATTCTAACACAATATAAAAAAGTCTTATTTGAAATTTGAATAATGTAGTATTTTTAACGGATTTTAGTTATTCTTATTTATATAAATTTATTAAAATAATTCAAAAACTGCCCAAGCTGCTATTCCCAATACCAAAACAATAAAAACCCAAACATACCAAGGCGCAATTCTTTGATTAGGTTTTGAGAAAGGTTGTTCGCCTTCAATATCTCTATAAAGCTGAAAATAAGCACGTCTAGCACTTGTCATTCCTTCCAAAATCTGTTTGTGTTTTTCGAAAGAATCAGCTAGTTCTTTATCTTTTTCTAATTTTTCTTCAAAAGCAATTTTATCTTTTTCTGAAAGAGAATCCGATAAATAGTCATTGAATTTTTGGGTAGGAGAAGAGTTTGAGAAATTCATAGGTTGTGGGAGAGTAGGTTTTATATGTATAGTAAGACTTTTTGAGTTTAGTTTATATCAAAGGTCTAACCAAATATAAATTTAGAAGTTTATAGATTGAGTTATGAAATTTTTAAGAATAGGAAGTCTTTTAAATAAAATAGAACACAATTAAAATTGAATACACGAAGAAATAAGATTCTTGTACACCTAGGGTAAACGCACGAAAAAAAAATTGTACTCGTTTAAAGCAAATCAAGCTAGTTTTTAACTTTGTA
>PFKD01000271.1 GCA_002784125.1 Flexibacter sp. CG_4_10_14_3_um_filter_32_15 | reverse complement strand
TTTTCTTAAAAAAACGTATTTTAATTAGCTACGCTGACTTTTAGTTCTCTGTGTTCCTCTGTGAACTCTGTGTTTTAAAAAAAGTAGGGTACAGTAGTAAAGCTGTCAATACTGATAGCAAAATAAATTTCTATATTAAATTGTTTTTCAACAACTTTACCTAATTTTGTTTCTTTCAAAGAGATAGTTTATAAAATAATTTAGCAAAATAATTCTCAGAATTTAATTAATAATAAATCATTACATAATTTTTACAGTATAGTTTTATGTCAGAAAGTAATTCTAATCATTCCGATTCTTCTAATGAGCGTCTTATTTATACACGCTCTACACCCAAAGAAAATCAAGCAAAAACTAAATCAAATACATCTGTTTTGGCTGCTCAAATCAAATTACCCATCTTTACGGCTATTGCTTTAGGTGTAGGAATGATTTTTGGCGCACGTTTTTTTGGAGGAAATGGTGATGCTTTTTCTAGTTCACTTGTTGGTTTTGGAGATTTACAAACAGAAGAAAGTGCTTCTGACCAAGCCAAAAAAATGCGTCAAGTGCTTTCATATATCGAAGATTATTACGTGGACACAGTTAATTTAGGAGATATTACCGACGACGGAATAAAGGAAATGTTATCCAAACTTGACCCTCATACAAGTTATATTCCTGCAAAAGATGTAGAAATAATGAACTCTCAATTAGAGGGAGATTTTGAAGGAATAGGTGTTGAGTTTGTTCTTTTTGAAGATACAATTCAAGTCATTATGCCGATTCCGAATAGTCCTTCTTCAAAAGCAGGAATAGAAGCAGGAGATAGAATAATTAAAGTAGATGAAACGCCAGTTGCTAATATAAAAATAGATAATAGAAAAGTTTTTGATTTGCTGCGTGGAAAGAAAAATTCGAAAGTAAATCTGACGCTTTTCCGTCCGTATCAAAATAAAGAATTGGTCGTAACTGTTGAGCGTGGTACAATTCCGACAAGTACGGTAGAGGTAGGTTATATGCTCACTCCAAAAACAGGGTATATCAAAGTTTCTCGTTTTGGAATGAATACTTTTAAGGAATTTGAAACGCAATTAAACAAACTGCTTCGTGAAGGAATGAAGGAATTAGTCTTGGATTTGCGTGGAAACCCTGGTGGATATATGGATCAAGCTGTCAAGATTGTAGATGAGCTTTTGGCAGGAAAAGAAATGATTGTTTATACAGACGGAAAAAAAGATCGTTTTGATAGTGAAGAAAAAGCACACCGAAAGGGTAATTTTGAAGAAGGAGCAGTAGTTGTTTTATTGAATGAAGGAAGTGCTTCGGCTTCTGAAATTGTGGCTGGTGCGTTGCAAGATAACGATAGAGCTTTGATTGTCGGAAGGCGTTCGTTTGGAAAAGGCTTGGTTCAAAAACCGATTACTTTGCGTGATGGTTCGGAGATGCGACTTACTATTTCAAGATATTATACGCCAAGTGGTCGTAGCATTCAGAAACCATATAGCGATACCACAGATTATGGTTTGGAAATTATGGAACGCTACACAAACGGCGAATTGTATCACGCTGATAGCTCAAAAATGGATATAGAAAAGAAATACAAAACGACTCATGGAAGAATAGTTTATGGAAGTGGTGGAATAATGCCTGATATTTTTGTGCCTAGAGATACTTCTTATTTTACGCCTTATGTAGATTCACTATATTCAAAAAATGTCGTCAGAAATTGGACAAGCACGTATTACAATCTAAATAAAGAAAATTTTAAAGCGATGAAATTGAAAGAATTTGTTTCTAGTTTTAAGATTGATAAAGACTTGGAGGATAACTTTTTAAATTTTGCTGCAAATCAAAAAATTGTTTTTAATAATTCAGAATACCAAATTTCAAGAGCTTTTATTTTGAATCAAATTAAGGCTAGTTTAGGAAAACTGAACTGGCAATATGAAGGTTATTATCCTGTTTTTAATCAAGAAGACAAAGAAATAAAAGTAGCTTTAGAAAATCTTGGAAAGGCAGAGGCATTGAAGAAGTATTATTTGATAAAGGAGTAATAAATACTATAACTGATTAGCGAGTGATTTATATGATTTTTATGATGAAATCAGGATTAATACAAATGAAATTTACAGTCATTGTATTATTCTGTAATTTATCATATAGGTCATAAAACCGATAGCTCGGCGAAGCCAAATCATTTACCAATTGCCCTACAGTATTTATCAATTTAATTAAACCTCACAGGATCAATCAAAGAAAAATCAGGAATTTTGACTTCAAAAAGCGTATCATCTTCCATTCTTCGCATGAGATACGTTCCAGACATTTTTCCCATGTCGCTTTTGAGATGGCAACCCGAAACGTATTTGTGTGATTGTCCAGATTTAAGAATAGGTTGTTGCCCAATTACTCCTTCGCCTTCTACCTCTTGGTATGTTCCTTTTGAGTCGTAAATGTGCCAATGACGGCGCATAAGCTGTACAGTCTGACTGCCAGTATTTGTAATTGTGATATAATAAGTAAAAACAAAATTCCCATTTTGGGAGTGTTTTTTATGAAATTCGGTACGCACACGCACCAAAATACCGTCTGTAATAGCACTAAAAAGTTCTCCAAACATTTTACGAAACATTTAGTAAAGGAAATGATTTGCTACTAAAATGATAATTTTTTTCAATGAATACAAATTTTGGAGTACAAATTTTTGTATTGCAAAGTAAAAACATGTTTTTTAACTTTTGTTTTTTGATAGTAAATTGCCGTTTTTCAGTTTATTTAATTACCAAATTACCTAGTACAACTTTATGGACGTAAAAATCGCAGAATCTTGGCAAATGCATTTAGAAAAAGAATTTAGCAAACCTTATTTTGAAAAACTCGCTCTTTTTTTGAGAGAACAAGTACAAAAAGAAAAAGTCTATCCCCCCGGAAATCTTATCTTTAATGCTTTTGAAAAGTGTAGTTTTGAAGATACAAAAGTCGTTATTTTAGGACAAGATCCGTATCACGGAGCAGGACAGGCAAACGGACTTAGTTTTTCGGTTAGTGATGGGGTGCGTGTTCCTCCTTCACTCAAAAATATTTTTCAAGAAATAAAAGACGATTTGGGAAAAGAAATTCCAAAAAGTGGAAATCTTGAGCGTTGGGCAAGTCAAGGCGTTTTGATGCTCAATGCTGTCTTGACGGTACAGGCTTCCAAACCTGCATCACATCGCAAAAAAGGTTGGGAAGAGTTTACTTCGGCAGTTCTGAAACTGGTTTCTGATGAAAAAGAAAATTTAGTCTTTTTGCTTTGGGGAAAAGATGCTCAAAAAAGAGGCGAAATTATAGACCAAACAAAACATTTAGTTTTAGAATCGGCTCACCCTTCACCTTATTCTGTGCATACTGGCTTTTTTGGAAACAAACATTTTAGTCAAGCCAACAACTACCTAAAAGAACACGGAAAAGACGAAATAGATTGGTAGTTTTTTATTTCAATAATATACTTTATGAATAAAAAATTATTTAAGTAATAATAAAAAACAGATGGTTTTTAGAAATCATCTGTTTTTTATTATCTTATTTAACAAGTTCTGCTTGATAAAATTGATTTACTTATTCTTAACGTAGTATAACTACCTCAGCATATTTATAGGATATAATATTTTTCTTCGTAAAGAAGACAAAAATTATTTATCTCCTCTTTTACCTTTTACTGCTTTAGTAGCTGCTTTTGAAGTTGGTTTTTGTGTTTTTGCAGATGGTTTAACTGTTTTTTTAGCTGCTACCTTCTTTGGTTTTGCTTCTTTGTCGTCTTTTTTAGTAGCTGCTTTTTTAGGTTTTTCTTCTCTCGCCGAAGTTTCAGTTTCTAGCATTGCATCTACTTTTTCTGGTGTTTTTTTAGTTTTAGCCTTTGCTGTTGGCTTTTCAGTAGTTTCTTCTTGCTTTTCCTCTACTTTCGTTTGACTTGCAGGAGTTTCCTCTTCTTCATGGTCTTCTTCTTTTTTAGCTGGGTCTATTAACTCAGGCGCATGTTGAGCCAATATATCATACCACATGACCAATTTTTTGATGTCCGAAGTATAAACACGGTCTTTGTCCCATTCTGGTAAAATATCATCTAAAAGACTTTTAAGGGCATTACTATCCGATGTTTTGACATCTAATTTGAGGGCATATTTCTCATACATTTTATAAAATACGTCTTGTAGAGGTACAGAACCCTCTTCTGTGGTTGTATAAATAGAAATTTCTTTTAGAATAGAAATACGATGGCTTGCATCTGCCATGATTTTGGAGCGACCACCTCCGATAGCATCAATAATTACTCCGCTGCGAGTAGGTTTGAGAATACGATAAAGTCCTGGCTTGCCCGAAATAACGGCTACTTCTTTAAGTTTCATATATACGTATGTAGAGTTTTGTTAATTAGTTTTATAAGAGAGTTATACTTCAATTTTTGTACAAAAATTAGCTTATTCAAGTAAACGTTTTTTGTGAAATAAAATTTTATTCAAAGGCTAAAAAGCCTATGCGATACTATTAGTTACAATAAATGCAAGAGCGCAAAAATAGTAAAAATAAAATAGAATTTTAATTTACTTTCGCTTTACTTTTTAGGTCGCTTAGATTTTTCTTTAAAAGATGTTGATTTTTGACCTGTTTTGCTTTTAGAAGAAGTTGAGGCTTTGGGAGTAGATTTGAATTCTTTTTTAGGAGTGTCTTTTGAAGATTCTCCTTTTGCAAAATCTTTTTTTCCTTCTTTTGCTACTGCCTTTGAATTTCGTCCTGTACTTTTTACAGGTCTTTTTCCTGTGTTTTTAGGTTTTTCATTTGAGTCAGAATCTGAAAAAGGAACAGTATATTTAGAATTGGTTTTTCTAGGCGAAGCATATTTGGAAGGCTTGGCAGGTTTGGGAGCGTTTTTGTCAACTGTTTTCTTTTCAAACTCATTCAATTCATTTTCTTCGTCTTCTTTTTTATACGGTTTGTGTTGATTGTATTTTTTTCTTTGCGTAACTGGTTTTTGTGGTTGTGGAAGTTCTTCTTTTGTTACTTTTATAGGCTGAATTTGAGAGAATTTTTCTTCAAGAGCTTTATTGTATTTTTCTATATACTCCAAAATATCCTCTGTTCCTTCATTCTTGACAGACGACGTAATAAAATTAGGAGGTAATGCTTCCCAACGAGATTTCAAAACCGTTTCATAACGATCCAAAGAAGCTACTAATTTACTATTATTGAGTTTGTCGGCTTTTGTAAAAACAATGCAAAATGGAATAGCATTTTCTCCCAACCATTCCAAAAACTCTAAATCAATGGCTTGTGGTTTGTGTCTTATATCCACCAAAACGAATGTAACAACTAAATTTTTTCGTTCGGCAAGATATTCTGTAATCAATCCTTCAAAATCTCTGCGTTGTGATTTGCTCACTTTTGCCCAACCATATCCTGGTAAATCTACCAAATACCAATTTTCATTAATCAAAAAATGATTGATGAGTTGTGTCTTTCCAGGGGTAGAGGAAGTTTTGGCAAGACTATTTCGGTTTGTCATCGCATTGATAAGCGAAGATTTTCCTACATTCGAACGCCCAATAAAGGCATATTCGGGCATGTGAGGAGAAGGACAGGTTCTGACAGACGGATTACTTTCTAAGAATTTGGCAGTAGTGATATTCATGAGCAATAATGGAAATGTTTTTTGCTTGTCTGATTTGACTAAAACATCTACAAAGATACAATAGAAGTATAGAAAGGACAGAACAGAAAATGCTTGAAACGAAATTAAAATAATTACAAAGTTCGCTAATTTTCTGACCATTGACAAAACAAAAATTATGTAATACCTTTTTAGACACAAAAAAACCACTCTTCAAAGAAAAGTGGCTTTTTGATACGCTACTTTAAATTATAGACTTATTCATTCCCTTTTGGACATGAAAAGTATGTATAATTCGATTGTAATTTTTAATACTTTTGATTTCTTACTCTTTTGTTTCTACATAACGAGCAAAAGCAGCTGGGAATATAGGATCTCCACTTCTGTCTGTTGCAAAGGTAAATGAAGCGATTATTCCATATTCTTTAGACATAAAATAATAATAGATAGCTGTTCCTCTTGATCCTTCTGTTAAGTTTAAAGCACTCAAAAGAGCATTAGGAGCTGTATTACCATTCAGAAAGTAATTTGTAATACTTGTTGATGTATTCTTGACTAATAATACTTCTGTTGTGTCTGAAATTGCGCCTTCAGGAAGTATAACTTTCCCCCAGCCTAATACTTCAGATTTCTTAGGAAACGTCAGTTGTCTTTGTACAGGTGCATTCGTAATCCCAAATGCAGGTGCTGTAAGACTGTAATCTTCTCTATAAACTGCAGTTTGTTCTGTTACATCATTATAATTCATAGGAAACTTAAAAATTAGTTCTTTTGGTTCAAATATGTCTTCATTTCCTGGTGCAGTAAGCGTTGTTCCATTTCCAAGGTCTGCAACACCTGCATCTACTTTATTTCCTATTATATAGTAACCCTCTTCTGAGACCTCGTAGAAATGAGAAAAAGTAAAAGCAGGAATAAATGTAGATTGTTGTGTGGTTATAAAAGTAGCTGAAGTAAATATAGTACTATCAGGTACTGGTAGATTGGGGGTACTCTCTACTACTGTTCCTGTTGTTTCGTAGGCTCTCAAGTCCCAAACTTGATTTTCACCACTAGCAGGAAATTCTCCAATTTGTAAATTATTGAGTGTTTTGAATGTAGCCTTCGAACCTATTTTTTGATATACTTCGTAGTCTGAACCTGTAACAGTAATAGCAGTAGGTTCTGGTTCTGGTTCTGGATCTGGTGTTGTTGTGGTATCTCCTGTGCCTGTTGTATCTGGTGGAACTACTACTACTGTGTCTGTTGGGGTTGTGTCAGGTGTAGGTTCGTCATCATCTTTTGTACACGAGAAGAAAACACCAGCGAAAATGAACAAGGCTAAAAAGATTTTGCTAAATTGTTGTAACATAGTTTTTGTAATTTAAAGTGATAAAATTTAGTTGTAAGTGATACTACCTTTTAGATAAACAAGACTTACCGAAAATAGTAAAATAGAACGCTTACTTGTTGTCTGCGTTTCTTTACATATCATACTTCAAAAGAATAGGTTTAGATGCGTTTTTCCTAAAAAAGCATATAGACAAAGTATAGACAGTACGAAAAAAAGTCTTTTTTTTGATAAAAATATCACTATTTAATTAAATAATTGACTTTAATAAATACGAAAAAAAATATTTCTTGAAATTTTCATTTTTTGATAATTGGCTTTTTTATTCAAAAAATCTTTTCCAAAGAAAATCTCTCGTAAAAAAATAGAATATTTACTCCTTTTTTAGGTATAAATTTGAAAAAAAAACAGTGTATGACATAAAAAAAGCTAGTGAAATAAGGATTTATTTCACTAGCTTTTATAGGTGTGTTTGAATGGGGTTTTGAGGTCATTTTTTTACTATTGCTAAAAACAAACTCAAAAAAATAGGATAACTGAATAGAATTTAATCTAACTCAACTATCCTATTTTTATGTTTCATAACAAAGGCAAGTTTTACATTCAAATTGTCTTGTTATCCAAATTTTTTGTCTTCGATTATTTACAGTAAGGCAATCAAAAACCCTACAAAAATAGCAACCCAAAGTATATCCATAAAATGCCAGTAGATAGTAAGAAGTTGTAACTTGATTTTTTCAAAAGGATTGGTAACAGTTATTAAAATCTGAACGGCATCATCAGCCTTTTTGGTGTATTGATTGAGAAGAATAACTGTATAAATAAGTCCTCCCATGAGGTGAAGCATGTGGAAAGCTGAGATAATATAAAGGTAAGCCCCAGCCGTTTTGCCTTCTAAATAAATTTTGTTTTGGTGTAGTTCGTAACCTCCAACAATTTGTAAAGACAGAAAAATAATTCCCAAACCAAAAACAACTAAAAGATTATTTCTTAATTTCTTGAAATTGTCTTTATAAAATTGTTGTCGTGCTTTTTCTAAGAAAAAACTACTGCTCACAATAGCTATTGTACTAATAAAAAAAGCGTAGGGAAATTGAATAGGATGGGTAACAGCTTTTATTAAAGACTCATTAAAAAATAATAACATTAAAAGCGTAAAAGCCATAAATATTCCCATTACACCCAAATACATCATCATAACGTAAGGGTGTTGTTGTTCCATTTTTTCGAGAGTAGTTTTTTTCTCTCTAATATTGGTATGTTCTTGTTTTTGCATAAAAATGTTGCCTATTTCTTACTACAAAATAAAGATAATTAAACGTTAATATAAATTATTTTTAGAATTAAAAACCTGTTTTATTTTACTATTATTCTTTTTTTTGTATTTTGGATGTATTGATAAGTACCTATCTAACTAAATTGTTTCACTTTTTGTTAAACTGTATTTACAACGAAGATACAATTTTTCTATAAAAAAAACGAAGCAAACAGCTTGATTTTTAGGGAGTTTAAGAAGAGAATTAAAATTAATCAGTACCTTTTGATTAGAAGTTTGATTATTTTTTAGTAAAATCTAGCTATGTTTTTTCGCTTTCTTGATTACTTAAACATAGATACACAAATTTAGTTTTAGGTTGCTTCGAAAAACAGATTTAAAATAAATTAAAATTTATCCAATTTTCATTTCTGCTGACAATATCATGAGTTTTGTAGAAAATAAAATACTTTGGAGTTTCTTGTTTTATCAGCAATTCCCAATGTAACACGATTTTGATTTAAAATCGAAAGTTTAGGCGTTTTTTAGCTAAAAAAATCAACATTTAAGAGAGTTTAAAGCCCTTGTTTCAAATTATTAAGCCCTAAAAAGGCGTTTTATTGCTAATTTAATTTACATTGGGAATTGCTGACTAAAAACGACATTTTGAGATGCGTCCAATTCCTACAAATAAACCTTAATTAAATCTTCTAATTTTTCTTGTCCTTCCAAGATGAGTTGAGCAAATTCTCTCAAAGCTCCTTCTCCCCCATTTCTTTCTGTAACATAATCTACTCGTTCTAGTACTTCTTTCATGGCATCTTTTGGTGCAGCACTCAATCCACAACGCATCAAGATAGGTAAATCTATCCAATCGTCGCCTATGTAAGCGATATTTTCAGCATCTACTAAATTTTCTTTGAGTATAGTTTCGAAGGTGTCTAGTTTGGCATTTATTCCACCTTTTCCATGATAATGAAAATCAAAACTAAGTTCTTGACAGCGTTTTTTGACTACATCAGATTCTCGTCCTGTAATTACACCAATTTTAAAACCCAATTTTTGAAGTGGTTTGATGATAAAACCGTCTTTGACATTAAAGTTTTTGTATTCTAAAAAATTATTATCATAAATAATCTTACTGTCTGTCAAGACTCCATCTACATCTGTAAGAATAATTTTTATTTGCTGTGTTTTTTCTTTCAAAGAAGCATTCATTTTTTTAAGTGTTTTATTAGTTTGACTTTACTACTACTGTACCCTACTATTTTTAATTAAACACAGAGTTACGGTAGGGGAAAGGCACGCCTTTTCCTAAACATATTGTATATTTTCGGTTGAAATATCAAAGACTGACTAAGAAAAGGCAAGCCTTTTCCCTACAAGCACGGCATTTTTATTCAAAATTTGCTGTTTTTTGTCTTACAAAAAACATGTGGGTAA
>PFKD01000104.1:8878-11119 GCA_002784125.1 Flexibacter sp. CG_4_10_14_3_um_filter_32_15 | reverse complement strand
TATTAAAAGTTATAAGCACAAAATAAGATACCTTACTGATTTAGTGACACAAGCAGTAGCTTGATGGAGATAAAATAGTAAAGTCAAATTTAGAAGTAGTTTAAAATTAGAATTTTAGGGATTCTTTTTATTTTGTCAATCCACCTGTAAGTCTAATCAAAGTAGTATTTGCATCAATCAAATTGTAAGTAGCTTGTAATTCATTGAAAGCTGCATTTTGAAAGGCATTCTGAATTTGACGATAATCAAATGAGTTTATCAAACCAGAGTTATAACGTTCTTCCAAAATCTGTAAATTCTGTTCAGATACTTTTTTACTTTCTGTTGATAATTCTAATAATTGTCTTCTGACATTATACAAATCAAAAGCTCTTGCCAAATCTCTTGAAAGAGTGAGTTTGTTTTGGTCAATAGAAAGATTTCCAATGTTTTCCGAAATTTTGGCTCTCTGAACGGCTCTCTTTAATTGCCCTCCATTGAAAAGCGTAAAAGATAAATTAAAATTTAGAAAGTAATTTGTAGTAGTTGCATTTATTGGTTCTGTTGGTGCTGGACGGTCGCCCGAAAAAGTTGCTTGACTCAAATCCTGTCTATTGTAATTATATGAATTTCCTGCTGAAAGAGAAAGTTGTGGCATAATAGCAGCTTGATTTAATAATGTTGCATCGTGCAGAATAGCTTGCGAAATCAAAAGACGGTTCAAATCTGGATTGGCTTCAAGCATTTGTTTTTCTAAATCTGCAAATTTATAGGTTTCTGCTGGTGCTTGTAGTTTTTTATTTATTTCATATACTTTTTCAATTTCTTTTTCTCCCATCAAAACATTCAAATCACGCACAGCATTACGATAAACTAATTCTTGATTGATTAAATTTATAGAATCTGTCAAAAAATTGGTTTTGGTAAGTAGTGTTTCGGCAGTTGTGGCAGTTCCCAAATCTACTTGAACTTCGGAATAACGGTTTCTATCTCTTGAATAATTTAATACTTTTTTCAGTACATCAATACGTTCTTTTTCTAAAACAACTCTATAATATCCTAAAATAACAGCTTGAATTGCATTTTGAATTACTATTTCTGCATTTCCTTCTGTCTCTTCTTGCAACTGTTCCAAACGGTGTTTGGCTATTTTGGTTTTGAATCCATTAAAAACAACCCAGTTTATATTAATAGCAGGCTGAATACTATTATTGATTACATTTCCAGACAAGAAAGAAGCTGGGTTATCAATATTATTTACGCCGTTATTTTGTTGTAATAATAAATTTATTGTAGGAAAACGCCCTGTTTCGCCCCAGTTATTATTGAGCGTGGCTTGATTGATACGTTCTCTTTCTATCAAGATTCCATAATTATTTTTTAGGCTTTGAGCGATGGCTTCTTGAAGTGTAAGCGTAGAATTTGTCGTTTTGAAAACTAGATTTTGAGTAGTCGTTTGAGCAAAAGAAGAACTACAAAAAGTAGAAAAAATCAATAGAAATAAAAGAACAGAATAAGATTGATAACTAAAAGAGGAAATATTTTTCATAAAATATAAATGTATTTTGTTGGTGTCGCTATGCTAAAACAACCAAAAAAGGCTGGAAATGAGTAGTTGAATAAATTGTAAAAATCAATATGATTTTATAAACAGTTACAAAACAACTCAATTCCTTACAAAAGGATAAGAAAATACGAGTAGATTAAGAATTTTTAAAATTAAATGGAAAGGATTTATGTCGTTGGTAAGGACACCATAGCCGTAAGGCTAATAATAAAAACAGAATTAAAAACCCTACTGTTTACCCACACCTTTTGTGAAATTAAAAAATGTGTTTATTTACTGCTTTTTCGTCGTATTCCCCATTAGCAACGTCTATTTTTCTTCGAAAAATACACGCTTGCTAAGGGAAAAACTTAAATAGGTGTTTCATTTTGCCTTAGCAAGCGTCAGTTATCGAAGATAACAGACGTTGCTAATGGCGAAATGAAACAGAAATACTATTTTTTAAGACATTTCAGACTTGTGGGTAAACAGTAGGGTTTTAACCCTGTTTATGAGGTAAAATAAAATTAGCCTTACAGCTATGGGGAGGATACCGACAATAGCGAGGGAAGTTTTTAAAACCAATTTTATTAAAGTTGCAGCGCAACGTAACCTTTGTAGTTTAATGATAAAACAATGTTTTTAGAGCAACAGAGTTGCGAAACCTTGTTGGTTGCACACTAAAAGTTGCGCTACTCTGTAGCTAAAATTCAGGA
>PFKD01000104.1:0-8869 GCA_002784125.1 Flexibacter sp. CG_4_10_14_3_um_filter_32_15 | reverse complement strand
TTTACTTCCATCTATTGGCCACAAAAACACCAAAAATAATTAAAGCCATTCCTATAAAATGCCCTGTTTGTAAAGGTTCATCATCTATAACTCCCCAAAAAATAGCTACTATTGGAATAAAATAAGTTACTGTACTGGCAAAAACGGCATCATTGAGTTGAATTACTTTATTAAAAATAATAAGAGCGATTGCCGTTCCGATAACTCCTAAAATAACAATATAGAAAAAGGATTTCCAAACTAAAGCAATAGGAGGAATAATGGTCGTTTGTATTGTAATTTCTTGCGCTTCTTGAAAATGTGAAAGAAAAGGCGTTCCAAAAAACAAAAACAGAAGCGAAGGAATACCAACGGTAAGAAAAGCACACGAAGCAATCGGAAAAGAAGCAACTTCTGCAAGATTACTTTTGATAACATTCAGACTAATTCCATAAAAAAACGAAGCCAAAATCACAAAGACAATATAAATATTTATATCTCCAAAACCTCCTCCTTTTTTGGCAATACTCAAAAGTCCTGCACCAATAAAAGCAATTCCTAAACCTACTAATTGCTTGTACTTTAATTTTTGACTAAAAAAAAGCGCACCTACCAAAACTGTAAAAAGTGGTGTCAGACCATTCAAAACTCCAGTAACCGAACTTAAAAGGCGAGTTTGAGCAAGTGGAAAAAGAACGGCAGGAATAGCATTTCCTAAAAGTCCAGAAACTAATAAATATTTCCATTTTGATTTCGGAATCTTACGTGCATGAACCACAGCAAACGGCAACAGAGCCACAAAAGCAGCTGAAATACGAAGCGCACCAATTTCTAAAGGAGAAAAAATAAGCAAACCACGTTTCATCAAAATAAATGAACTTCCCCAAATAAGAGCAAGCAAAATAAGCAGAAACCAAGATAAAACTAGAGGGTTTTGAGCAGATGTAGAACTTTTCATAAGAAGAATAAAATTACTTTTTTGCAGAAAAATAGTTATTTCAATGATTGAAATTGAGTGCAAAGGTAGTTTTTATTGAAAGGACTTGTTCTTATAAAAAGTTATTTTTTGAAGGATTTTAATAGAATCAAGAAGACCAATTTTTGATTAATTCTTCTTCAGTTCCATTAAAAATATTATAATCAATTCCATATTCTAGCTCATCGACTTTATAAAAATACAGCTTACTAAAACCTCTTTTCTCAAGTGTAATATTTTTAATAAAAAACACATAGTCTTTAAGGTTGCTATTCCTAAGAATATTACAAGACTATGTGTTTAATTACTAAACGAAAAATAGGCTAATAAATTATTATTTTGGTAAATTTGGTAATTATAAAAGCTTATCATATGAAACAAATTTAAAAGTTTAATGAATAGCAACAAAATAACTTTACATTACTTTATACTGTTTTACATATACGTTTACGTTTGTCTTTACATTTCTTCCAAAAAATAATTAATGTAAATTTTTTTTATGTAAAAATTAATGTAAAATACACTAAATCACAATTAGCTGATATGTTTGGTATTAGCCGTCCCACTCTAAATAAAAGGCTAAAGGAAGTTGGTCTATATGAAAAAGGACGCTCTTTATTTACTCTTATACAAGTAACAAAAATACTTGAAATATGGGGAATTCCTAATTAAAAATAAGGCTCTTATCTGATATTGTACTGGTAATAAACAAGTTTTGTGATTACCAAATTTTATTCTGTAGAAGTATTGTTTTTTCCATAGCGTGGTTTGCAAACCCTGCGCTATGGAAAAAACGAACTAATATTTTGCTAATAAATGAGTTAATCAAGTTTTTATTACTATCAGTCCAAAATCTATATTAAGAGCCAAAAATAAAATAAAAAGCCTTTTTTAATTGATTAGCTAATATTTTTCTCCATTTTTATAAAAATATTTCGCAGTTCATAAAGTATTTGATAGGTCATTTGAACTTCTTTAAGCTCTGTATTAACAGAAGAAGAACATATTAAATGATACATTGCATTATCAAGATGATAAGATAATGATATATCACCATTACTTGTTAATTTGTGTAGATTATTTTGTAATTCTACTGCGTTTTATTAACTTTGTTTTCCATTTTTATATAATTTATGTTTGAAAATCTAGCCTATAAATACGTTTCCAAACGGTTATTTATAGGCTTTTTGATTAAAATGAAATAGAATCCGTATCATTATGGAGTTCTTGTATTATAGTTCTAATCTGTTCTTTTTGTTCATCAGAAAAATATTGACTTTTTTTATTTCTTAATTTTTCACTAAAAGAATTTTTAGTCATACCTAACTTTTCAGCCAATAAAGATTGATTAATTTTCCATTTATTGATAAGTTGTTCTATTTTCATAGCACAAATATAACTAACATTTGTGAGTTAAGCAATTTTATCGTAAAATAATATTTTCCTTAATAAAAGTGTTAATCTTAGAAAAATACAATTAAAAGGGATTTTTAAAAGTGCAAATCAATGAAACTGGCTAATACTTATTTTTCGCTAAGATGTAAGAAAAATATTCTTTTAGTAAAGTCAAAAACTCTTAAATCACTAAAATAGAGTTTATTTTAAATACAGGAGTCTGAAAAATGGCAGTTTTTTGTTTAAGAAGAGGTTTTATAAGATGGTATTCGTCTTTTTCAAAAGTTAAATACTTGATATTCAATAAGTAAAGACAAGACATGATTTATAATTAGCAATATAGTTTTTTTAGGTTAATTTAAAAAGAAAATTTTGAAAAAACAGTAAATTATTACACTATTATTGTACTATTCTTAGATTACACAAAGATTACGTTGCTCTGCAACTGAAAATCAAATACTTAAAAATGAAACTCATATTGAAAACTATTTTTCTTTTCCTACCAAAACAGCCACTCCAAGAAGAGCAATAGTGAGCAGAATTCCTCCTAACTCAAAAAATATAATGTAATCTGTCAGAAAAAGACGTGCAATTTCATCTAACGTAGAAGTATCTGCATTTGATAAAATTACTTTTTCTGTATGATTATTTGGTATGAATTGTATTAAATTTTCTCTCAAAATCCAGCTAGAAATAAATAAAATAAACAAAATTGAAAGTGAAATTCCAGAAAGTTTGTACTGCTTATCAGAAATAATTTTGTCATCGGACATTTTATGAACAAACATAATTCCGAATAAAAGCAAGACCACAACACCACCCACATAAATAGCCAAGTGTGTTGCAGCCACAAAATCAGCTCCTTCTAAAACAAAAAGCGCAGCCACTCCAAGCATAGTAGCCAAAAAAGAAAAAGCTGATTTGACTACTTCTTTTTGATACCAAACACTCAATGCACTTAGAATAACGATTATTCCAAAGGTAATTTTTAGGGTTTCTAAATAATTCATTTTATAAATTTACTGTTTCAAATAACGCCTTTTATACTTAAATAAATCCGATTTTGTAGGGATACTTTCATTATGTAATCTATCGACAGCCGTAACGAGATACGTATATTTACAGTTTTTACGCACATTGGGGTCGATATAAAAACATTCTTTTTGACGCAAAATAGCTGCAATATTTTCAGGATTTTGAATATCAATTTCTTTTCCATCTTCGAAGCGATAGACAATAAAATAAGTGGGCTGTTCGAAAGGGTCAGAGGTTTCTTGCGCTTGCCAATTCAAAACGGCTCCTTTTCGTGAACCTGAAATAGTTAGGTTCATAGGAGGTGGTGGTGGAGTATTATCAATCCAAGTAAGAACAGGAGGCAAAGCCTTAAAACGATAAAAATTAGCTTTCAAAGAATCTTGAACATGTGCAGGATTATCTTGCAAAAAACGAGAACGATAAAAAATACTTCCTGCTGCCATTCCTGTTCGCCCTCTCATAATTCTAATCTGTTCGCTCATTTCAGAAGGATTATTCCAACGCTCATCATATTTATCATTTTGGATTTTGTAAACGGCATGTCCGATATAAATATGTCTTCCAAAACTATTTTTTTGCCACCAATTCAGCATTGTTTGATACGGAACAGCACTAGATTTTGTGCTAAAATAAACTTGTGGAGCTAAATAATCTATCCAACCACGTTGCAACCAAAGGCGAGTATCAGCGTGTAAATCATCATAAGCAGAAATTCCTTTTGTATCCGAACCTATTTTGTCTTTTTTTTGATTGCGCCAAACGGCACAAGGACTAATTCCAAATTTGATATACGGCTTAATATTTTTGATAGCCAAAGCTGTTTCTTTGATAAATGTGTTGATATTATCTCTTCGCCATTCTTCTATTGTCGAAAACTCTTTTCCATATTTTTTGAAAGTTTCTTTATCATCATAAAACCCTGCATCAGGGTAAGGATAAAAATAATCGTCCAAATGAACGCCATCAATATCATAACGCATCACCACCTCAATAATAATTTCTCTTACAAATTCTCTTGCAGCAGGTTCACCAGGATTAAAAACCAAGCTATTTCCACATTGCATAAACCATTCGGGATGTAATTTTGTGATATGATTGGCTGGCAAATCTATTTTTTGAGAAAGGTTCATAACAGCACGAAATGGATTGAACCACGCATGAAACTCCATTGATTTTGTGTGTGTTTCTTCTACCATAAAAGCCAAAGGGTCGTAAAAAGGCATTGGCATTTGCCCAATTTTTCCTGTCAAAACAGACGACCAAGGCTCACGAACAGACGGATAAAGCGCATCTCCAGAAGGTCGGACTTGCACAATAAGCGCATTTAAGTTATTTTGAGAATGAAGGTTTACTAAACTGACAAATTCTTCTCGTTGTGCTTTTGAATTTAGATTTGATTTGGAAGGAAAATCAATATTTCCGACACTAGCAATCCAAACGGCTCTAAATTCTCTTTTTGGAGAAGGATTTAATAACAAATCTTGAGCAAAAACAGTTTGATGAATAAATAGAGAAACGAATAGAAAGAAAAAAGGATAGAAAAGAACATATACTTTTTTTTGAGAAATGGATAGAATTTTCATTTTTTGGATAGAATTCAATTTTAGACAATAATGACAAATAAACTTTACTCAAAGGTATTACATTATTTTTGATTCTGTTTTTTCGTTTTGCTCAATTTCTTTATTTCAAGTTCTTTTATCACTAATTTACCTTTTTCAAAACTTAAATTTAAAAAATCATGGAATACAAAAATCCACTTCAACTCATCGATAATCTTGTCGGACAAGCCAATGAATACCTTACTAATCAGATGGTTATCAGTCGTCCTGCTGTAAATGTTTCAGAAACTGAAAACTCCTACTGTGTTCAACTTGCAGCCCCTGGACTAAAAAAAGATGATTTTGAAATAGACCTTTCTGAAGGAAACCTAACTATCTCAGCCAATAAAGGACACGAAACTACGGCCTCTACTGGAAAGAAATTTACTCGTAGAGAATATAGTTTTTCACAATTCAAACGTACTTTTTCACTTCCATCTCACGTCAATACGGACAAAGTGGCAGCAAAATACGAAGATGGGATTTTGGAAATAATTTTGCCTTTCATAAAACCAGAAACTCAATCAGAAATTAGAAAAGTAAAGATTGATTAAATTCAATTACGAATTACGAATTAATTAATGATGCAGAATTACCTATATGTTATCTTGTATTTTAACTTGGTCTGTACCGTAGGTCTGACCAAGTTAAAATAATCATTTCAGCAATCAGAAAGGCTTATTTTGTCCAAGTCAGACCGTCGGTACAGACTTGAACAAAATTAAATTTACTTATATTTAATTCTGCTTAACTACTTAGTTGCACTAAATATTTATTTAGCTTCGCTGCTTTAGCAGGTCATAATTTTTAATTCGTAATTATTCACAAGTATTTTTCATAAAATATAAATAATTAATTTTTTGAACATTTTTTTTATTACCATTTTTTTAAGGATACTCTAGATAATTAATTATGGATTATTACAATACATTAGGAATAACAAAATCTGCATCAGCAGATGATATAAAAAAGGCATTTCGCAAACTTGCTGTAAAATATCACCCAGACAAAAATACAGACAACCCAAATGCAGAAAAGAAATTTAAAGAAATAAACGAAGCCTACGAAACGCTAAAAGACCCAGAAAAACGCAAAAAATACGACCAATACGGCAAAGATTACCAAAAATATGAAGGTGCAGGGGCTAGTGGTGGACAGTATGATTTTGGTGGAAATAATGGTGCAGGTGGTGGTTATGCTCGTTATGAAACTAATTTTGAAGATGCTTTTGGGCAGGGTGGTTTCAGTAGTTTTTTTGAGCAAATGTTTGGAGGTGGTGCAGGTGGTGGTTTTGGCTCTGCTGCATCGGCAGGACGAGATTTGGAAGCCGAAATGACAATTACATTGCAAGAAGCCTATTTCGGAACTACTCGTACAATCAGCGTAAACAAACAACAACTTCGCATAAACATAAAAGCAGGAACAACAGACAATAAAAAATTAAGGCTAAAAGGAAAAGGAGAAAAAGGCTCAAATGGACAAAATGGAGATTTGTATATTTATGTAAAAGTAGAAAAACATCCAACCTTTGAGCGAAGAGGAGATGATTTGTACTGTAATGTAAAAGTAGATTTGTACGCTGCCGTTTTGGGTGGAAAAGTACAAATACCAACTATAAAAGGAAGTCCGATTAATATTCCAATTCCGAAAGGCGCACAAAATGGACAAAAATTAAGACTCAAAAACTTAGGAATGCCTGTTTATGGAAAATCTGATAAGTTTGGAGATATGTTTGTCAAACTGCGAATAGAAATTCCAACAAAATTGAGCGATAAAGAAGAGGCTTTATTTAAAGAATTGAGTAGGTTAAAAAATTAATTAATATTTGCCTACAAATTTTATATAATGTAATAAAAGTGTGATAAAATGTTGATTAGATAGATTTTTTATTGCAGATTTAATTTAGAGTGTGTATTTTGCAGAGCTTTGTAATTGTAACAGATTATTTTTTTGTTAAATAGTTAATTAATTGAATTATTATTTATTACTTTTACAAATCTTACAAAGATAGATAGTAGAATTTTTCTACTGTATTATATGTTTATGCACCCTTAATTAGAAATTTTCATGTCTTCTAATGTACGCACGTATGTCATGCTTCACATGATTGTATTATTGAGTAGTTTTATTCCCTCAATAGTGCTTTTAATTGATGTCCCTGCTATCGAACTACTTTTTTTGCGTACTTTATTTGCTTTCGTGATGTTGTTGGTTTTGATGAATAAAAGAGCATCACCAAGTCTTTTTACAAGAAAGGCAATTTTCCACATGTTGGGTTCTGGAATATTAGTTTTTCTCTACTGGGGATTATCTTTTATTTCTGCTAAAATATCAACGGCTTCTGTTTGTTTGGTCGGAATGGCTACTACTTCTCTTTGGATTAGCTTTTTAGACCCTCTTTTATCAAAAAGAAAAAGCCGTCCATTTCAAGTTTTGGTAGGAATGAACGCCATTTTAGGCATTTATATTATCTTTAATTCTGATTTTGATTACGGCTGGGGACTTGCTGTTGGAATTATAGGAGCTATTTTTGGAGCACTGCTTACTATTTATAATGCAAAATTAGCTCATCAACACGATGCTTATGTTGTTACTTTTTATCAAATGGGAGGCGCACTTATCAGCACTGCTGTATTTCTTCCTTTTTATTATTATTTTTACTTAGTTCCTGAAGGCAAATCATTTCAATTTGATGCAAGTCCTACGGATTATATACTCATTTTAGGACTTGCATTTGTGTTTTCAATTTATGCGTATTCTATTTTTATCAGTATTATGAAATCCATTCCTCCTTTTACGGTGGCTTTGGTAAGTAATCTAAACCCTGTTTATGGAACGGCTGCCGCTATTTTGCTTTTTCAAGAAAATGTGATGAATACAGGTTTTTATATCGGAACAGGATTATTACTTCTTTCAGTATTTACTTATCCAATATTGAGTGATTATATGAAAAACTACAAAAAAAATCAGATAGAAAAAATAAAAGAACACAAAAAAAATAATACAAAAATAATACAAAAAGAAAAAATCACTACAGAATAGAGTAATAGAGTAATAGAGTAGATTTTATATACTTATAATCTAAAAGAATTTTGACTTATGCCCAAGTTTGTTCACTTCTAAAAAGAGAAATCTCATCATTTTGAAGTGATAATTCTTTACAAACCTTTTTAGTAGTCGGACGCTGTAACAAAAATAAAGTAAGAATGCTCATCACAACAAAAGCAAACTCTATCTCACCAGTCATATAATATCCTAGAGCTGCAAAAACTCCTGAAAAAGCAGGAAGTGTATATTTATAGCTAGCAGCACGAAGAAAACGCTGAATTTTCCAACGCAAAAGAACTTGTGCCTTTGCATTTGGAATACGTTTTTTATAAAGTAGAATTCCTGAAAGAGCTACTCCAATGCAGGAAAGAACTAATAACCAAACAAACCAATCTGGAAATATGATATATGGAGAAGCATAACTATTTGGTTTTTGATAACGACCTAAACCAAAAAAGAGTAGAATAAGAGGTGCAGAAACAGAAGAGTAAAATAAAATATCCAAACGCTGAGTAAAATCAGCACGTCTAGTAACACCAAAAAAACCTTTCTTTTGCATAAATTAATTATAAATCAAGTAATAAAGTAAATAAATAGTAAAAGTTGAATTGATAGATAATGTCGATTTATGTAAATATTTCTAATAGGCAATTTTAATAGTTTATTTAATACTTTAGATATTTGTCTAATTTTTTGTTAGGAATAAAACAATATCCACACCAAGTTTATTAAAAAACAATAAATACTGACAACTACGGACAAGTTCATTTATAATACAAAAAATCTTATCTTTGTTTAAAAAAAACAGATGGCTATTGAAGATTACATTTCAGAT